>JAJCYK010000548.1 GCA_029262935.1 Cytophagales bacterium
AAATCAGATTTTTTTCAATTTAGACTTCAATTTGAACTGGCATTTTAACGGGTTCTCAAAGCATTTTTAGGCAAGAATAAGTTGAAATATATTTTTTAACTTTAAAGAAGCCAAATACAAATGATTTGAATGAGTCAAAAAATAGTTCAAAGTTCGATCATCTTCTGGAACATTTAATCGGTTTTCTGGATGCAAAATCCGAAATCCTTAAATTGGAGTTAAAAGAAGAACTTATCAAGATCCTCTCCCGACTAGTAGCTGGGTTAATCCTGGTAGTGCTGGTGGCTCTGGTCCTACTGTTCAGCAGTGTAGCTGTGGGTAATTACCTTAATCAGCTTTGGGCAAGCTCCTACCTTGGTTATGGGGCAATGGCAGGATCCTTTTTTATGCTATGTATTCTTGTGTTCTTGTTAAGGCAAACTCCTTGGTACCATAATATTATTGGTTATTTTACAGATAAAATATTGACCGGAATTGGCGAAAAGCATGATGAAACAAACATCAAAGACTAAACCCTTATCAAAAAGAAAACAAGAACTCTATCAGAGATCCACCCAATTTAGATCTGCCTTGACTTCGGATCTGAATGATATGAAAATAGATGTGGAACGATGGGGCAAGAATTTTCTAATCGTAGGTGGTTCATTGTATATGGTTTACAAGCTGTTAAAGCTTTTCAAAGGATCAGAAGAAATTAGCCCTGCTGAAGATAACCCTCAGGCCATAGTCGTGACTAAGGAATCATCTGCAATAGTTTCTAAAATAAAAGAACAAATAGCACTATTTTTGTTGGCAATAGCATTTAAGAAGCTGAAAGAATTTATTAAAGATACGCCCGATGACGAAGCACATTCTTGAAACACTACAACAAAGACGCCTCAGTAATCGCAAGTCGTTTGCAGTATTAATCGACCCTGACAAGATAAGTGATACAGGGAGCTTAGTGAAGTTGATCAACATAGCCGTTGAGAACAAGGTCGACTTTTTCCTGGTAGGAGGGAGTTTGTTAACAGGATCTAATATGAGGCAAATCATTCAGCTCATTAAGGATCACAGCCAGTTACCAGTGATTCTATTTCCCGGCAGCAACTTGCACGTTGATGTTACTGCAGATGCTATCTTGTTTTTATCCCTTATATCAGGACGCAATCCAGAGTTGTTAATAGGACAACAAGTTATTGCCGCGCCAATTGTAAAAAGGAGTAATTTAGAGGTATTGGCTACTGGCTATATATTGATTAATGCGGATAATCAAACTACGGTGTCTTACATGAGCAATACAGTACCTATCCCTGCTGATAAATACTCTGTGGCAGTTTGTACCGCAATGGCCGGGGAAATGTTGGGTTTGAAGTTAATCTATATGGATGCCGGGAGTGGTGCCAAATTTCCAATCAGCCCAAAAATGATCGCCGCGGTACGAAAATCCATAGATATTCCATTGATTGTTGGGGGTGGAATAGATTCTGTGACTAAAGCTATAGCCAGTTTGAAGGCTGGGGCAGATATGCTAGTCATTGGCAACGGAATAGAAAAAAACCCCAATCTGTTGATTGAGGTTTCTGATGCTGTAAATAGTTTAAATCAAACGTTAGACATTCATTAGACTTTCCCGGCGTCTCATCTTACCTGCGGGTATGCCAAACATCATTTTAAAACGTCTACAGAAGTAGGCGGTATCCTTATAGCCGACTTCTTTACCAATGTCTCTGATACTCTTTTTAGTAGTCCGTAACAGATTCACGGCTTTTTCCATTCGTTGATATTCAATGTAGTCCTGGGGATTAATTCCAGTAAGCATTTTAAAGTATTGCCCTACATAATCTTCAGAGACATTGGCCACACCTGCAAGTGTTTTATTGGACAAGTCGTCCCCCAAGTGATGCTTAATGTATCCAAAGATGTCAATTAATCGCGGATCTTTAAAGTAGGTAGAATTTGTAGCTAATTGCTCCACAAATAAACCATTATGTAAGATATGGCGGATGATTTCCACCACTAAATAATCCGTATTAATTTTCACTACACGACCTTTTCCAGGCTTGGTGGAGTTGTTTTCTCCTAAAACAGCTTTTACCAAGGAGATAACCAATTCATTTCCTGAAATCACAAAAGGTGGCAAGTCCAGCGAGGCAAAGAAATTAACTGAATCAAAAACCTTGGCTTCAAAGTTTATGAAACTGAAATTTTCATCCAAATTCCCTTGAAAAGATTCCAAGGACTGGAAGTACATCTCCTTATTGTTGATAAAATCGTCGTTGGACAATGTGGTGGCATTTCCCGTTCCGTAATTGAGCGAAACGCTTTTACCACCCGGTACAAACAACAATTCACCTTCACTAACACTTTCACCCTCACTACCGAACCTAATCGAGCCCTTATTAAGGAGAACAACTGTATTTTCTACATCATAGAAATTTGCAATTGTAACAGGTTTCAAAATCCTGATGTTATTGGCTTTGATAAACCTTACGCTTAAGGATTCGATTATCTTATTATAATCTTCCATTTGCTAAGTTTTGGGTATAAAATATAACTATAGCTAAGTATATTTGTACAAAACTAATAATTATCTTTGAATTATGCAACAATAGGCATGATTTTATAAATCAGGTGGGGAGGACTATACTAAATGAAAACCAATGAGTAACAGAAAATTCTATTTGAGAAGTTCCCGCGATATTACAATTTTTTGGATTTCAGATGTTCCTTCATAGATTTGAGTAATCTTGGCATCACGCATTAATCGTTCTACATGATATTCCTTAACGTACCCATAACCACCATGAATTTGCACCGCTTCCACCGTTACGTCCATGGCTACCTGGGAGGCAAATAGTTTGGCCATGGCACTAGTAAGGGCAAAATCTTTACCCTGATCTTTTTCGTAGGCTGCTTTTAAACACAACAACCGAGCGGCATCAATTTGGGTGGCCATATCGGCCAATTTAAATTGTATCGCCTGATGTTGAGAAATTTCAACTCCAAACGCCTTTCGTTCTTTTGAATATTTCAAAGCCAATTCATAAGCACCTGCAGCAATGCCTAAAGCTTGTGAAGCAATTCCGATGCGACCTCCATTCAACGTACTCATGGCAAATTTAAAACCAAATCCATCGTCTCCAATACGATTGGCTTTAGGCACCTTAACGTCAGTGAACATGAGACTGTGAGTATCTGACCCTCTGATGCCAAGTTTGTCCTCTTTCTTGCCCACAACAAAGCCCTCCATATCT
>JAJCYK010000549.1 GCA_029262935.1 Cytophagales bacterium
TTTTCAGGATATTTTCGACCATATGGAGGCGTTTGACATTCCCTTGGAAGGTTTGCACACGGAAACCGGACCTGGAGTATACGAAGCGGCTATAAAATATTCGGATGCGTTGACAGCAGCAGACCGGGCCGTATTATTTAAAACAGGAGTCAAAGAAATTGCTTACCGGCATCAATGCATGGCCAGTTTCATGGCTAAATGGCATGTTAATTATCCTGGTTGTAGTGGTCATATACACCAAAGTTTATGGGACGATGCCTCCGAAAAAAACTTGTTTTATGATGCGGAGGCTCCACTAAAAATGAGTAGTATAATGGAGCACTATATTGCCGGTCAATTGTATTGTCTGCCTCATATATTACCCATGTTTGCTCCTAATATCAATAGCTATAAGCGACTAGTGGCAGGTGCCTGGGCTCCAACTACTTTAACCTGGGGTCTTGATAATCGTACCACAGCTTTGCGGGCTATTCCAGGTAGTGCGTCTTCAACCCGTTTAGAAATGCGTGTGCCAGGTTCTGATGTCAATCCTTATTTGGCCATGGCTGCCGCCTTGGCCTCTGGATTATACGGCATACGTAAAGAACTTAAATTGGAGCAGGCAGCCACGGTAGGCAATGGGTATGAAGAAAAGAAATATGGCGTGCTACCAGCTAGTTTAGAGCTAGCTACGAAGGCCATGGCGGATTCAGATATTGCCAGCGAACTGTTTGAAGAAGAATTTGTTAAACATTTTACTCAAACCCGACTTTGGGAGTGCAAGCAATTTGCTCCGGTGGTTACGGATTGGGAATTAAAAAGATATTTCGAAATCATATAAATGCACCATTACAGTTTTCCAACCAACATTCGTTTTGGAGCCGGAGTTATTACCGAGTTACCAAGCTATCTGAAAACGCAACAACTGCATAAACCTTTGATAGTTACGGATCCGGTAATTAATGATTTGCCTTTCTTTCAAAAGATAATAGCTGATTTAAAACGCGCAGGGTTAGCGCCTGTTATCTTTTCTGAGATTCATAAAAACCCCATCAAATCGGATGTATTAGCTGGTAAAATGGCCTACGGGCAAAACGCGGATTGTGTGGTGGGAATAGGAGGAGGAGCTGCAATGGATGTAGCCAGAGCAATAACATTAAGTATCCATCATGATAGGGATCTGTTTGATTATGACGACTTGGACGGTGGGAGTGTATTGATCACCGAACCGGTGCCGGCCTTTATTACGGTACCCACCACCTCTGGTACAGGTAGTGAGGTGGGCAGGGCTGCCATAATTTCTGAAGATGATACTAAAAGAAAGCGTATCCTCTTCCATCCTAAGCTTCTCGCACGGCAGGTTTTTGCTGACCCTGAGCTGACTTATGATTTGCCGCAAGCGGTGACTGCTGCTACTGGCATGGACGCTTTAACTCATCATATGGAAGCATACATTGCTAAAGGGTTTCATCCTATGTGCGAAGGAATTGCTCTGGAAGGAATTCGGTTAATTATTAAAGCACTGCCGTTGGCTGTTGGTGCGCCCGACACGCAGTCTAGAAGCGATATGATGATTGCCTCTTTGATGGGTGCCGTGGCTTTTCAAAAAGGTTTAGGGATTGTCCATGCAATTTCTCATCCTTTGTCAACTTTATTGGATATGCATCACGGCCTGGCAAATGCCGTTAACTTGCCCTATGGGATGGATTTTAATTACCCCGTTTGCCGGAGTCATTTCCAAAGAATGAGTGAAGTTATGGGCTTAAAAAAGGGTATTGACATAAAGAATTTCTTGCTGGATTTTAACACCAGTTTGGGTTTGCCTTTGAAATTAAAAGACTGTGGCGTAACACAGGATAATGTTGATGACCTCACCTCATTAGCTACTGGGGATTTTTGTTTACCTGCTAATCCGCGAGATGCCTCCCCGGCCGAAATAAAAGACCTGTATTTACAAGCCATAGGATGAAAAAGATCGGAGTTAGTGCCTGTTTTATGTATCCAGACGTTGGTAGAACAGTCTTTGGACCCAAAACTTTAAGCTATTTGGAACAGGACATGGCCACCTACTTGTATCGGTTTGGAGCTTTTCCAGTGTTAATCCCAGATTTGCCAGATGAACCATTAGAATCCTTTCTCTCCACTTTTGATGGTTTTGTTTTTCAAGGAGGAACGGATATTGCACCGCTTTCTTATGGGGAACAGCCATTGCCCAACAGCCAGTGGCCGGGGGATCCCTATCGAGATAATTACGAACTAAAAGTATTGGACTTTGCTATCAAAAACGACAAACCTGTTTTGGGAATATGCCGAGGATTTCAACTGCTCAATGTATACTTTGGTGGAACCTTATACCAAGATATCAACACGCAACTTGATACAAAAGTATTGCATCGCGATGCTCAATTATATGACCAAGTAAAACATAAGATTCATTTTACTGCCGGAGGCTTACTAGAGGAACTTCATCCCGAGGCGGAAAGTTATTGGGTAAATAGTGTCCATCATCAAGGAGTTAAACAACTTGGAGAGGACTTAAAAATATCGGCCGTTAGTAGTGAAGATCAACTAGTGGAGGCTTTTTATTGGACAAAAACTGCCCCGGGCCAAGTAATGGGAGTACAGTGGCATCCGGAATTCTTTAGAAACCACCCCCAGGATCTAATCGATGGGGACTTGATTTATCAGTACTTTTTACGTTTTTGTTAAACCCTGATCTCAGGACGCTTTTAATTACAGCAAATGATTACTTTCCAAATAGTAGTTGCTTATGAAGATTATTAATCCAGCCACCGAACGGGTCATTAGAAATCTAAAGACAGATACAGTTATCCAAATTCAAGAAAAATTCAAATTTGCTAAAGAGGCTCAATTGATATGGCAGAAACAATCCATTGACGATCGCTTGGAAACTGTGAAAAAGTTCAGTCATTTATTAGCAAAGCGCCAAGAAAAACTAGCGGCTTTATTAACCCAGGAAATGGGTAAACCGATAGGTCAAGCTAGAGGGGAGATTGAAGGAGCCCAGGCTAGAATTAATTATTTTATTGAAAACAGCTCTCGCTATTTGACTGAGGAGGTAGTTTGGGAACAGCCTGGGTTACAAGAGGTAATTTCTTATGAACCTTTGGGCGTTATAGCCAACATATCGGCTTGGAATTATCCCTACCTGGTAGGCGTTAATGTATTTATTCCAGCACTCATCGGAGGAAATGCCGTTTTGTATAAACCATCAGAACATACCCAACTTACTGGCCTGGAAATACAAAGACTCTGGAATCAATGTGGCGTACCAGAAGGACTTTTTCAAACTATCACTGGTGCCGGAGATGCCGGCCAAACTTTGATTGATCTACCCTTACAAGGATATTTTTTTACAGGATCCTACACCACCGGACAGGCAATTTACGAGCAAGTAGCTACCAAAATGGTGCCTTGCCAAATGGAGCTAGGAGGCAAAGACCCCTTATATGTAGCTGCTAACAATAGCAAATTAAAACAAGCAGCAGCAGCAGCAGTGGATGGGGCATTCTATAACAACGGGCAGAGCTGCTGCGCGGTAGAGCGCATATATGTACACCAAAGTGTATATCATGATTTCATCAATCTATTTGTGCAAGAAGTGAAACAATTGAAGTTGGGAGATCCCATGGACCCCACTGTTTATATTGGACCTTTAGCTAGAAAGCAACAAATAGACGTATTACAGGATCAGATTGAAGATGCCCAGGCACTTGGGGGGAAGCTGCTTTCTGGCGGCCAGGCTGAAACGCGACAAGGGTATTTTTTTCAGCCTACTGTAGTGATTAATACCAATCATAATATGAAGTTAATGACTGAAGAAACGTTCGGTCCATTAATCGGAATTCAGCAAGTAAAGGATGATAAAGAGGCGCTAACCTTAATGACGGATACTCCCTACGGACTTACGGCCTCAGTATTTTCAGAGGACCAACAACAAGCCCGTGAGATCTTGGACCAGTTACCCACAGGGAGTGGTTATTGGAACTGTTCGGATCGAGTTAGTGCTCGTTTGCCCTGGTCGGGGAGAGGGCATTCTGGATTTGGGACCACCCTATCACACCTGGGAATCCGGTCTTTCGTGCAACCAAAGGGGTATCATTTGAAGGAGAATATTTAACTATTTATCAATTAATAGTTATAATTAAGTACACGAAACTTCTGATCATATACCTCATTAATTTTTTTTTAAATGAAATATGTACTTATAGTATTGCGAATTGCGGTTGCCTTGATCCTGTTGCAAACCTTATGGTTCAAATTCCAAGCGCATCCTGATAGTGTTTACATATTCAAAAAAGTAGGACTTGAGCCTTACGGACGTATTGGTATTGGTATTTTGGAATTGATTGCCTCCATATTGATTTTAATTCCTAAAACGGTATGGATGGGCGCCCTGTTGACTGTGGGAATTATTGCTGGAGCAATTATGATGCACTTAACTAAATTAGGAATCGATGTGAATGGTGATGGAGGGACATTATTCTATTTAGCACTTATCACCTTGTTTCTAGGTGTAGTTGTTTTATGGTTTAATCGTAAAAATTTACCAATAGTGGGTAGCCGGCTCTAATGCAAACCAGTTATAATTTCAACAATAAGACCTTCAAACTGTTGGCGAATTCCAGTAAAGGAAAGGCCACTGATGAAACAGTGTTCCATTACCAACAACAAGACGATCGGGTTACTGCAACCTATAGTGGAGGATCAATCGTCATAGGCACTATAATCGCTCGGTTATCTGGAGATCGATTGCATATGCTTTACCAATGTCTAACCACTGATCAAGAATTAATGGCTGGTAAGGCTACAGCCGAAATAAGGCTAAATGAGCAAGCCAAAATCCATTTAAAATTGCACTGGCAGTGGTTGGAAGATAAAGAAAGAAACGGAATATCGGAGTATGTGGAGATTTGAGTAGTTTACGAAATGGGATTCGCATTTCTACCCGGTCAGGTCCTTTTTCTTAAACTTTAATTTTGTCGGCTGTACTACCCCATTTTGGGTAGTACATTTGTGATGTATTTAAAATTATAATATCCTGATTATCAATAATATAAACAGCAATTGTTGTGTTAATTATCTCACTTAAAACAGGCTGCTTGTAAATGCCATGTTAAAATCCTTGGCTCAATGTTTTTTTGAACCTTATTCCATGCGCTTCCGTAATAATGTCCATACTCTTTAGGGAGGTCATTCATGCAAATACGCTTTGAGTCAATTTTATTTGATATTTAACAAACGCGAGTAGTACCATGATAAAAGTATTGGTTGAACATTTCTTGAACAAGCCGGGAATTGCCTTCTTCCCCCAAGGGGTTAGCGAAGTTGAGCAAACGTTGACCAACCATCATGGATTCAAATCAATCGAAAAACTTACCATTCTCAATGATACCTCAAGGAACTTCCTGCTATTGGTACTTGACGATTTAGCCTCCTTACGGGGATGGGCCAGCAGTGCGGCCCGCGATCATGAGATGGATAAACTAACACCCTATATGCTAGGCCAATCAAAGGAGCCAAACGTTTGAAAGCCATTAGCAGGGGAATATAACCTAGAGAATTATGAAAGACCAAAACCGCATCGACCTATTGGTCGAAAAGTTGGATCTCTTGGTGAGTAAACAACAACTGTTTGCTCAAGAGATGCAGGACCTTCGTACCGCAATTAATCAGATTTCCCAGGATCAAATTACCACAACCGAGCCTGTACCACCTGAGGCCCCTGTAGC
>JAJCYK010000550.1 GCA_029262935.1 Cytophagales bacterium
TAGAAATAAAAAGGCTCTCATGAATGTAAATACTTACGGCAAAGATAACTTGAATAAAGCAATTTAACGTGTGAATATGCACTCATTATTGTGCCGCGTGACATTTTTCTTTTAATTAAAAAATTAAACAAAAATAATTCAGTCTAGTTTGTTATAAAATGAAAGTAGCTTGGAACCCTAAATATTGCCATCGACTTCCATCCAATCATCGTTTTCCCATGGAGAAATACGAGCTGTTACCGCAACAGTTGCTTCACGAAGGCACCATCTCGCAGGATGATTTATTTGACCCTGGCCAGCTTCTGGAAAAAGATATTACCAATGTGCATCAACCTATGTACTGGCAAAAAGTAAGAGATTTATGCCTTAGCCCATCGGAGGTACGTCGTACAGGTTTTCCACTATCCCAGGCTCTGGTAGATCGGGAAACATCAATAGCTCAAGGTACTTTGGAAGCTTCTTATTTTGCTTTGGAACAGGGTGTAGCGTTTAATATTGCCGGAGGGACCCATCATGCGGGGTCAGATTTTGGGGAAGGTTTTTGCTTGCTAAATGATATTGCCATTGCCAGCCAACGATTGCTTTTGGAGCGGTTGGTGTCTCGTATACTGATAATCGATTTGGATGTGCACCAAGGGAATGGTACTGCTGAAATATTTTCAGCAAACCCACAAGTAGTAACTTTCAGCATGCACGGGGCCAAGAACTTTCCTATGAAAAAACAGAAATCCAGCCTGGACATAAACTTAGAGGATGGCCTTACTGATGACGTATATTTAAATCTCTTGGAGCACCATTTACTAAACTTTTGCGATCAAATTAGCGCAGATTTCGTTTATTATCAAGCAGGAGTGGATGTACTAGACACAGATGCTTTGGGACGCTTAAGTCTTACCCTAAACGGTTGTCGAAACAGAGATCGGTTGGTTTTGGAGTTCTGTAAAAATCGCGGGATACCTTTGGTGGTAGTCATGGGAGGTGGGTACTCACCTCAGCTGAACACCATAGTTGAAGCTCACGCCAATACGTACCGACTGGCACAACAATTGTATTTTTAAATGCAGAACTTATTTCTGCTCATTACGTGTTAATCAATAAATGCAGCAAGACCTTATCAAGTTTAGAAAAAGTGTGTTTTACACCATATCCTTTGTGGGTCTGCTATGGGTAATACGTTTAATGGAAAGCTCATTTGCATTTGATTTAGGAGTCTTTGGTATTCATCCTCGATCCATTGCAGGGTCCGTGGGAATACTTACCGGTCCTCTGGTCCATGGAGACTTTCATCACCTTATGTCAAACTCGCTCCCTCTGATCTTCTTGGGAATTGGTGTGTTTTACTTCTATCACAAGATTGCGGCAGAAGTATTTATCTGGATTTATTTGTTTACAGGATTTTGGGTGTGGGTAGTGGCCAGGGATGCTTATCACATAGGTGCCAGTGGTATTGTTTATGGTTTAGCATCTTTTTTACTATTTAGCGGTTTTTTTAGAAAGGATAGTCGCTCCATTGCGATTTCTTTAGTGGTCATTTTCTTATATGGTGGCATGGCCTACGGCCTGTTTCCCGTTAATGAAGAAATTTCCTGGGAGTCGCACCTTTTAGGCACTGTAGGGGGCTTCGTTTGTGCATTTTTTTATAGAAAGTATCCCTTGATGGCAAACCCATATGTAGTGGAATCTTACGAATCCGATCAAGATGGTATAGATTCAAATCAATTAGTAGAAAACTTACCAACCCAAAACTACCCGGAAAAGGTTGTTCAAAATCACACACATTCCGATCAAAGTTATCAAATCAAGTATACCTATCGGCAGCAACCTAACAAGGGCTCAAGTAAAGAAAAGGAAAATTAATAACCACCTTTAGTTCATCCGATATAATTTGTATTATCTTTGCCCTGCAAAAAATATAATTGTTGTGAAGAACCTATCAGTAATTTTAAATGTAGTGCTATTGATCGCAGTAGCCGTTTTATATGTCTTACACTTTTCCTCTAAATCAGGTGATGAAGCGGTAAGCACGACTACCACGGGAGCTGTTTTGCCCGTAAACATCGCATACATTAACTCGGATACCCTGCTTAAAAATTATGATTATTTTAAAGTGGCTAGTAAAGAATTAGAAGCCAAATCAGTGGATTTGCAGGCAGAATACGAAAATCGAGCCCGGGGCCTACAAACAGAAATTGCTAGTTTTCAGCAAAATGCCCAAAACATGACTATGGCTCAAGCCAGAGCGGTCGAGGAGAATTTGGTCAAAAAACAGGAAAATTTGTTGCGTTATCAGCAAACCCTCACACAGTCTTTGCAACAAGATGAAGCTAAAGTTAACAATGAACTTTACGAAAAGGTCTCGGACTTTTTAAGTGAGTACGGGAAATCTCATGACTTCCAGCTGGTATTAACTTACCAAAAAGGAAGTGGTGTTCTTTACGCAAACGACAGCCTTAATATTACTAGTGCGGTTTTGTCAGGATTGAACGAATCCTATCAAAATAATATGGTGGCAGATTCTGCTGCTGTTGACAAATAAGTCAATCCATTTGATTCTGAAGTAGGGGGTAGGCTTTATTACAAAGGCCTGCTAGCTCCTGTACGCAATTGTCGATTTCCGAACTGTTTTCGAGAGGGACTTCCACCAGGCTCTCCAGTGCTAGGATCACATCCAATAATGTAGTAATGCCCATGTACGAGGCAGAAGGCTTAAGTTTATGAGCAGCTTCACGTAAATCGGCCCATCGCTTATTTTCGCAAGCCGCTTCAATTTCTGATACGTAAGTTGGCGCGTGATCCAGAAACGTTTGGATCATTTGATTGATG
>JAJCYK010000551.1 GCA_029262935.1 Cytophagales bacterium
TTTTGGGTTGGTCGATGACGAAAAGTGTCACCAGTGCTATGGTGGGTATATTGGTCCAACTCAATTTACTCGATTTACAAGACGACCATTTGTTCCCGGAGTGGTCAAACGACGACGACCCACGTAGTAACATTACACTGGATCAATTGCTGCGCATGAGCAGTGGTTTGAAATGGGAAGAAGTTTATGCTGGAAATTCAGACGCCACCAGAATGTTGTTCGGCAGCTACAGTTCGGCGGCGCTGGTATTGAATAAGCCTGCTGAATTTGAACCAGATAGTGTTTGGGAATATAGTAGTGGAACGTCAAATATCATCTCTGAACTCATCAGACAGAAAGTGGGGGGTGAGAACAACCAATACTTTAATTTTCCACGTTACTTTCTTTTCAATAAGATTGGAATGCGCAGTGCGGTGATTGAACCCGATCCATCAGGAACCTTTGTAGGGTCATCATTTATGTATGCTAGTGCTAGGGATTGGGCTCGATTTGCCCTACTATATTTAAATGACGGGGTATGGAATGGTGATCGAATTCTTCCTCCTGGTTGGGTAAACTACTCCCAAACAATAACCCCCAAAGCCCCTAACTCCCATTATGCCGCGCACTTCTGGCGCACTAAAGGGGAAAGAGGGAGCACCGTGGACATGCCCACGGATGCTTATCACTTGGCGGGTTACGAGGGTCAAAAGGTAGTTATAATTCCTTCCCGAGACTTAGTAGTACTTCGCCTGGGTTTTTCGCAACCAGAAAGTAATTGGAACTTTACAGGCTTCGTTGAAAATGTAGTAAAAGCATTTCCAGGTCGCTAAGAGCGCCATTGGAGCGGTATTTTTTTAATAAATACCATAAAGCCAAACAAGGCTAATATAATTGATATTACAATTGTAGTTACCATCAAAGGCACATGTTCTCCCAGTCCTTTGGAAATCAATTCCAGACTAGAATAAAGCGCTACAAAAGCTAAGCTTACAAAAAGGAACGATGTAAATAAACCGATATATCGCTCGGTAGCTTCAAATCGTTTAGCCATTTTTAGGTCATGATATTGTAATTTGAAGTCTTGATTTTGCCTTTCAAAATTCAGTACTTCTATTTCCCTTACCTCTTGTGGGCTTAGTTTTCTGATGTGCCGTATTTCATTAAGCGCATCCATTCTTATTTCGATGTGCTCTAGTTTGGTGATCATCTTGCTCCTCGTGTTCATGGTCCTAATGTTCGTAGTGTTCTTAAAATGATAAAAAAGGCACTGCTTAACAGCGCCTTTTTCAAACGGAAATCATTCAATAGTGTAAGTCGTCGTTTCTTTTGTCTATTTCCTGATATAAACTGGCTGCAGTTGCATTCCTGATCTATTGCGGGACCTGAGCTGTAAGTAGTTAATTAAACCACTCAGTATCACCTTAATAGGGATTAATAGTATATTTGTCGTCATCTTATCGTTCATGCAATCTGCTTAAGTTCAATATTTTATTGAAAAAGTGCTATTTTCTTTTCATTTCCTTTATATACGTTCACTGAGGGAAAAGTAACCCCTTGGGAATGAAATATTCGATGCTTGGTTTAGATGTGCCCGCTAGTGGGTTACTAAAAGACGTCTAGTTGCTATTGGTGGTGGTATCGGCTGGTTGCTTTTTCTTTTTCTTAAAGATATTAAGAACATCATCCACGGACTTGTCCTTTAATACATTCTCTTTGACCCCTTTTATCAATTCATTGGATGCACTGTCTTTTATTTGATCATTTATAAGGCTATCCAATTGTGCTCGACCCTTGTCTTGAATCTCTTGGGCATTTTCGTCAACTACATTTTTGACACTGTCCTTAGCTTCATCCACTTTTTGGTCAACAGCATCTTTGGCTATACTGGAGGTAGTTGCACCTCCTTCTCGTCCACCAAGTGAGAATGTGGGGTCCGAATAGGTACCAGACATCTTGATGTTTAGTTTAACCATATCGTTGGTTGGTTCCTCCGATCCGGTAAGTTTAGCAATAGCTTGATTTACAGAAGAGCCCACTACGCCAGCCGGTACTTCCATATTTAGGAGAAATTGAACACTACCATCAATACCAGTGCTTCCCGAAACCTTAGTCATGTAGTCGCCGAAGGTTATATCAAATGGTTTCAGATTAAGTTTGCCATCTTTGATTTGAAACTGCATAATCACATCCTTTAAGCTAAAGTTGCTGGACTTCTGAGAGAATTTGGTCAAACTATTTAACCCTTGCACAATTTTAGAATCAACGCCAGCTAAAGCCGCTTCCAGAATTTTAACCAAGCCGCTACCAGAAAGGGTATTTAACAAAGGCATCATGTCCTGACCCAATTCTCCACTTAGGTTGACAGTTGAATTAAAATTACCGTCTACCAGCTTGGCCACAGGTGCCAAAACTTTCACTGTATTAAAAGTATTAAAGGCTTGCTTCACCGCCACATCTACCAGCCCTAGGCTAAAATCGAACTTGGGGTGTTTAAGGTCTCTACTATCATAATTTCCATCCACTTCAAATCGCCCTCCCAGGGAATTAAAAGTAACTTGTTGCATGGCTGCTATTCCGTCGTTAACGTGTACTTGACCCTTTACATCTTTCAATATCATGTTGTCGTAATGTACCGTTCCTATATTTGAGCTTAGATTGAGATCGATGTTCTTAGGGATTTCTAAAACTTCTAAAGGAGCTGAAGCCGTGTCTGTTGATTCCGTCATCCATTCATTTAAATCCAAATTGGTGGATCGCAACCCTAGATTTCCTTTTATAACAGCTTCTTCTTTGAATACATAGTTGATGTAGTTACTTAAATTACCTGCTATTTGAAGATCCGAAGATCCGGTCTGCGCGTTAACGTCAGACAATGTTATCTGTTGTGGGTCAAAACTTGCTTTTCCGGAGAGGATAGTGAAAGGATGCGCAAGGTCCTCGTCCTGGTAAGTGAAATTAGTAATTTCGAAATCGCCGCTGGTAGGTAGTAACTGATATTGTTCAGCCTCAACATCGGACATGCGACCTTTGGTACTGAGGTTACCCTTTATCTTCCCTTTCAGAGTGGTGCCTTCTTGAGGGAAAACATGCATTAACTTTTCAAGATCGACAGAACCATTTACAAATAAATCCCATTGATAGTCTTCTAAATCGGCTAGCATCAAGTTACCTGAAAACCGTTCACCGTCCATAACGAAACTGAAGTTGGGTACTTCAATTATTGTTTCCTTCATATTGTTAGAAGCATTTTTAACACTGGACACAA
>JAJCYK010000552.1 GCA_029262935.1 Cytophagales bacterium
GAGCCCTGAGCAAATGGGGGCCTATAAAGATATGGACATAGAAGTAGATGGCGATTTTCTGGAATTACCTTCAACATTGGAAACGGGAATGGGCTTGAAGGATGCTGCTATTGCAGTTAAAGTTAAAAACGGCGGTTTCCCTATTATGACTATGAATATTGAAATCTATGAGCGCACCGTGGCCGGGTTCGAATCAGTGACCACTCCAGCAGGTACTTTTGAATGCGTAAAGATTGCTTTTAAGGCTCGTACTCAAATGGGCAAAGCCATACCGATAAAAGTAAACTTCACAGGAGCAGAATGGTTTGCCAAAGGTACCGGTCTAGTAAAATCAGAATCTTACGATAAGAAGGATAAGATGACAAGTTATACCTTACTTACAGAGTTTTCCAAGTGATTTTTAGGTAGACGCTACGGGGTGTAGCCCTAATTAATATGCTAAGGACCTTGCTTCTAATTAACCAGTATGTGGACCTGCCCAAAATGCCATCAGAGATTTGTGAATGCCAATCAATGGCATTCATGCGGAAAAAATACTGTAGACAATTTTCTGACAGGCAAATCGAAAAAATCAATTGAACTTACCACCTTGTTATAGCAGAATTTCGAAAGGTCGGAAGTTTTGACTTACATCCGGCAAAAACCAGAATTGCCTTAAATAGAAACATGAGGTTTGCCTCAATTAATCGCCTTGGTAAGGATTTTCTGGACGGACATTTAGTATTTACAGAACCCTACAACGAAACCTTATGCTTCCATAGGATTGAGGTTGTGACAAAGAATGCTGTCGTTCACCACTTTAAACTTTATGATAAAAGCGAGCTAACTGACGAACTAAAAATGTATATGAGAATGGCTTATCAAATCGGGACTAGGAAGCATCTAGATAGGAAGAAATAACTGCTAAATTCCTTTATCGAAAGCAGCTATGGCTCGTTTAAAGACTTTCTTGTAGAGAGATTTTACTATTGAAGGGGAATCCCCTCGCGCAAGACCTGAGGACGTACTGGGGCTTTTAAACAGATCAGTATATTTACTATATTCCATTTACCAAAAATCGTTCCGCATACACCATAAAATTTTGGTATGGCCGTAGCGCAGTGTGGATTTCACTGCTTTTAGCCAACCAGCAGTGCAGTTCACTAACTGAACTAAGTACAAATGAAAAATATAATACTGATTTTATTACTGACTTTGACTTCATTAATCGGATTTAGTCAGAGCCCAAACGAAAACGTCTTATACGTAGTCGATTCAATTCCCATAATTGAAGAACCGAAAGAAGGATTTGGGACATTAACAGAAAATGAAATTGACAATGTTGTGGTTGTCAAAGACAAGAAAGTGATGGAATCTTTTGGTTACAAAGATTTTGATGGTATTATCTATGTGTTTACCAAAGCTTATGTTCAAAGACCAGATAGCATTAAGGCAATACCAACTACCAATTTGATGACAAAAAAGAATGGTACTTGGTATTTAAAAAATAGTTCAACTACATATTCGGGGAAGTTTATAGATTATTATCTAACTGGAAAAAAGCAAGGAGAAGGCGTTTTGTTTAATGGTAAACTTAAAGGAAAACGGTTACTGTACCACCTACTATCTGGAAATGTATCTAGCGAGATTGAATATGAGAACGGCATTTCAAATGGACTTGCAAAACGTTTTTATGAAGACGGAACTTTAATGCAAAAAGGGATTTTAAAAAATGGAGAGGAAATTGGAGTTTGGGAAATGTTTCATCCCAATGGGCAAACTAAACTACGTTCTACGTTTAACGAGAATGGAAAAATGGATGGAGAATCTCTTTCTTACTATTCAACAGGGCAGATAAAACGTAAAAACACCTATAATAATGGGGCTTATCAAAAAGACAAGATAAACAACAAGTTATTTGACTACTACAACCAATCGCAAGAATTTTACAAACAAGCAAATTTTAAAGGAGCGATTAAAAAGCTAGATAAAGCTTTAGAATTGGACTCAAATTGGGCTGATGCTTATTTTTCCAGAGGAACTATGAAATTAAACGATTTTCAATTTGAGGAGGCAGTTAAAGATTTCAATAAAACTCTTGAGATTGAACCTTATTTTGTCAATGCATATTCAAATAGAGCTTTTGCGGTTTTAAGAAATTCAGAACTTGGTAACGGTCGAGTTATTTCAAAATCAAAAGACATCCAAATAATTGCATCGAAAGAAACTGAAATACAAGAATCAGACTTGACCAAAATTTGTGCTGATTTGAAAAAAGCAGTGTCACTTGGAGATGATAATACAATGGTTTTAGAAGCATTAGAAAAACACTGTAAGGAATAGGCCAGTTTAGAGTGTCGGAAGCGGCTAGGGAAGTCGTAGTCTACTACAAGCAAATCATGGAATAGGTCTTACGGGTCCACTACGATGATTTTTACGCTTTCCGCTGCGGCTTTCTTTGCGCAATTCCTCAAAGGCCCTTTTTTATGATTTCAATTTACTAACTGCACCTGCTTCGCGATCAATTCGTAATCCGTCTTTCCTTCAGCTTCGCTCAGGGCAGGCGGGCTGGGGAAAACGCCCAAATGTTTAGTTTAATATAAACACTTCTCTGTCCAACCAGGAGGGTAAGCCTGAACTAAAGGCGAAGTGTGTGTTGGCCTGTGGGAAGAAGCATCTTTGGTTCTAGATTTTTTACCTCCTTTTTTATCAATGAAAAAAGGAGGAGCCCGCCCGACTTGAGGGCATTTAATATACCGGCCCTAAGGACTTATGCTTACCTGCAAGTAAAGTACAAAAGAAACAGTATGTGCTACATTATCAATTCATATTTCCTAATTGGTAATTGGCAACTTACAATGTAAACCCAAAGCGAATCACCCAGGGTTTATTATAAGGCGACTCCCCATGCTCACACAGAAAATTATACAGCACCATCACTTGTCCTTTCACCCCTTTAAAAAAGGGATACTCCTTGCCTACTCCAGCCAGGGCACCACTTACCCATTGGCGGGT
This sequence comes from Cytophagales bacterium, assembly GCA_029262935.1. Lineage (GTDB taxonomy): Bacteria > Bacteroidota > Bacteroidia > Cytophagales > Cyclobacteriaceae > JAJCYK01. The sequence continues at coordinate 2,995 of JAJCYK010000552.1, forward strand.
GGTCTCGCCTTTCGTATTGGCGATGGCCAGTGCTGTACTGAGAGTTTCGTACTCTCCATGTAAAAAGAAAGATTCTAAAGGCTGATAT
>JAJCYK010000553.1 GCA_029262935.1 Cytophagales bacterium
CCATTTTCCGGAGCGTTACCTATTTCACTGATAGACAAACTACCTTTAGTTGTACTAAGCATCTTTTCCCCGCATGCAGCAATGACAGAATTATCCACCTTCATAAGGTCTTTGTCCTTGCGGGTTGCTAGATCAAAATGATGGAGTTTGCTTTCACCTCCATGTGGCATTCTTGCCAAATAATACAACTGCCCTTCTTTTGCTATTTGCAGGGAACGGTATATTCCAGGTGGAACTGGTAAATCAATGATGCGGTTCTCTATTCCTGACCAATCGATGTGCAGTACAGGTTTGGTTTCAGCTTCACCATCTTTCTTTTGGTCTTTTTTATCATCAACAGATTTGGTTTTATCTTCATCTAACTCCTCTTCGTCACTTTCTTTGAAAAGAGGAGAACGTGTGCTTTTTTGGAGTGTGATCAGATATATCGAGTTGCTCATCTCCATATCTTGATTGGATTGGTCAAACCAATTAACTACAGGTCCTGCATCTGTGGAAGCTAGTAAGTACAGGTATTTTCCACTAGGGTCGAATGTTGGCTCACTAACATTGCTCAAGCCATCAGTTAGTGGGTATGATGTTTTGCTGTTTAAACTATAAACAAAAGCACGTTCGTAGTTGGTATCGGTAATAGTAGTATAAGCTACAAACTTGGAATCATGTGACCACGAACCAAACAATTCTCTAAAGGGCCCTGGCACGTAATAGATGTCAGTTGCTATTTTGGTGTTAATTCCCGATGCCACATTTAGCAAATAGAGGCTACGTCCATTGTCGACAAAACAGACTTGCTTGCTATCAGGAGACCAATGGATAGCGGCATAGAACCCCGAACCATTTAGGGGAAACTTACGAACTGCGCCATTGGTTTGCTCCTGAATGTGTAAAGCATATTCTCCTGACTCGTCCGAGAAATAGGCAATGTGCTTACCATCAGGGGACCAACTAGGATATTTTTCGTGAATTCCTGGGCTTAGGGATATGTTTTTAGCGTCTCCTTTTTCTGAAGGAACGGTTACAATTTCTCCTCTGAAATCGAATAGTGCACGGGCTCCAGAAGGACTTATATGCGCACTTCTTATGTAGTCCGGGCCAGACACAAACCTGGGACGTAATTCTAGCAAATCTGTCGCGATATTGATGTTGATTTTCGACCCTTGTCCGGAACTAAGGTCATATCGATGTAAGTACCCACCTTGTTCAAATACCAACATGCCTGCGTTAGCAGACAATCCCAAAACAGGGTAGTCGTCAAATGTTGTAAGTTCCTCAATGGCCTTGGTATCCACTTGGTAGCTGTATAAATTAAATTCGCCATTACGATCACTCCTAAAATAGATCGTACTGCCCATCCATTGAGGTTGGGTATCATTGCTGCCTCCTGCTGGCTTACCTATTTCTACGATTTCATGATCTTGGTTTTGATAAACCCAAATGCGAGATTGGGTACCGCCACGATAGTTTTTCCATTGTAAAAATCGATCTGGCAGGGTAGTATAGGCTACCTGACCGCCATCATCGGATACTGAAGCCAAATCTGCATGCGGAATGGCCAGCTTGGTAACTTGACCACCCACTACAGGAACCGTAAAAAGTTGGACATAGCGATTGGTGAAGGCTGTACGCTGAGAAGCGAACACCACTGAGGCGCCGTCTGAAGTGAAGTCTCTAACTCGATCAGCATAGGGATGCCAGGTTAAACGCTTGGGTACTCCACCGGTTACAGGTACTACAAAAACATCAAGGTTACCATCGTATTCCGCACTAAATGCAATCATTGAACCATCGGGTGAAAATACAGGAAAGGCTTCTACGCCTTCATCAATAGTAAGCCGTTTGGGATTGGATCCATCAATTTCTGCTACCCACAAGTCTTCGGCATAAATAAAAGCCACATGTGTTTGGCTGGTTGCAGGGCTATGCATCAGACGAGTATCTTGGTAGTCTTGTGCTTGGGATGGAAGGGCAAAAAAGATTCCAACGAATAGAAGCAGGGCTTTTAGATTGTTTTTCATGTTATAATTTGGGCTTATTGACCGGATAATATACGCGAAATATTATAGTATTAAAACCTCATTTTTAAACGAATATCGGATATTGATAAATTGACTTCTTACCTGCGGCATGTAATAAAGTTTACATAATTTAAAAGCCTGGTTTTGAAATAATTACTACTTTGCGATTGAATCAAAATCCTATTTGTAATGCTTAGAAATTTAATGATCATCGGCCTATTGTTTGGTGTAACCCAAATTTTTGCTCAGGAGTATAAGGTAATTACTACCGTAGAATCAGTGGTTCCAGGGGGAGTGGGGCGCTCGCTTATTGTTGAAAATACGCAACAAGTGAATGCCGACGAATTAACTACTTCCCGGGTGAACGGTAAGAAGAGTGATCAGGGCGATATAAAAAGAAAAAACGCCAAGATCGATAAGTTAAATGAAACCAAACTGCTAAACTTCTACAGCGTGTTTGGTATTAACTTCCAAAATATCGCTTCTAACGATGCTATAGTCACTTCTACTTTAAATGAA
>JAJCYK010000554.1 GCA_029262935.1 Cytophagales bacterium
AATTTGGCTATTTTAGTTGTCAGTATAGGAGGCAAAGGATCAAGATTATAACTCCTAGACTAGAATTTTAAATACTAATGCTATGAAAAAGATACTAATCGTGGTGTTGCTTTGGGGATGTTGCTCCGTGCTACAGGCCCAAGATTTAACGGCTTCGCATACCAAAATACCCGTTACTGATGTCGTGGTGGACGCCTGGACAGCAACGTTAAATGATGATATGAGCTTCTATAAAGAAACCTTTGCGGATTTCACTAAACAAGAATTTGGCATCAAGTCCAAGTCCAACGGAAAGACGGAAATGGTAGTTGCAAAGGCCAGTATAAACCGCGTGTCTGAGAAGCGAGGAGACCTTAGAGCGACTTTTATCACAGATGGTTCTGATACCAAAATCGCCTTTTCTTTTTTGTTGGGTTATGATATCTGGATTGATCCCGAACATTATCCAGATGGGATGGAACAGTTGCGTCAATTAACCCGCGACTATCTGAGATTCCATTATACGGAATATTACAATGAAATTGTTGAGAAGGATCTTGACGTTATCAATGGCCATAAAAAAGACATTGATAAGTCTGAAAAATCCATCAGCAACATGCGTAAGCAGATAACAAAAAACGAGACAAAATTAAAAGAAGAGACAAATGCCAAACGATCTGCTTCCATGCAAAAGAAGAATCTACAAAATCGTGAGGATATTGATCGACTCACGGTAGAAATACCCATTCTTCGAGACAAGATTGCAGCCTTGGATGAGCACATTCAACAAACAAAGACTTTAATGAAGAATGTTGAAGCTCAATATTATAATGATACCGGCGCCCTAACCATTCCCAGTACGCAAGATCCAAATATGGAGGATGGGGAGTACGTGGAGGAAAACGACCCTATGGACAGTATCGACGACCTGGATGAAGATGACAAAGAGGGAATTGATGACGAAGAGGGAGAAGGAAAGTAATTTGTAACCCTAAATGCAAAGCCTCTAGTACATCTTACATCGGTGTTGTTTGTCTTCTAAGAGCAGCCTTTTTTTGTAAACTTTTTCTGTATCTTTCGGAGTCTTTTTAAAGATCCTATGAGAATTATTATTGCGGGTGCTGGAGAAGTCGGTTACCATCTTGCAAAATTATTAGCGAATGAAAAACAAGACATTCTGCTGATAGATACAGACAAGAACAAACTGAATCAAGTTTCCAATTCTATGGATGTGGCGGTAATTCACGGTAACGCTACCTACTTTAGTGTGTTAGAAGAGGCTGAAGTGAACAAAGCTGACCTGTTATTGGCCGTGACTTCTTCTGAAGAGACCAACATAGCCACAGCTATCATTGGGAAACAACTAGGTGCCAAAAAGACTGTGGCCAGAATCAGTAATGTAGAGTTTCTGCTAAAAAAAGAGAAAACTGCACTCAAGCAAATGGGGATTGATGAATTGATTTCCCCAGAATCTTTGGCTTCCCGTGAGATTAAAAGACTGCTAAAGGAAACCGCCATCACGGATACTTTTGATTTCGATCATGGACTGCTTTCTTTAGTTGGAATCAACATCGATGAAGACAGTGAGTTACATAACAAAACCCTGGCAGAACTAGCCCATCTCAACCCTGAGAGCAACTTTATTACCGTGGCGGTTTTGCGTAACAATGAAACCATAATTCCTCGGGGAAACACGCAGTTTAAAACCAACGATCACGCTTACTTTATAGCAGAACCTAACGGTATTGAAAAGGTGCTGAACATGACCACCAAAGAGCGGCGCAACATTAAAAACGTCATGGTATTGGGTGGTAGTAAAATCGGATTTCATACGGCCAGAAAGTTGAGCATTAAATACAACGTGAAGCTAATTGAAATGAACAAGCAAAAGTGTTTCGAACTTGCTGACCAACTTCCAGGAACCCTCATTATAAATGCTGAAGGCAGCGACGTGGAGTTATTAAAATCCGAAGGCATAGCGGGGATGGATGCCTTTATAGCGGTAACGGGTAATTCCGAAACCAACATAATCTCCTGTCTATTGGCAAAGAATCAAGGGGTGCCTAAAACCATTGCTTTGGTTGAGAACATTGAATACATTCATTTATCTCAGAATGTTGGTGTGGACACCATGATCAATAAGAAACTGATCGCGGCCAACTTTATCTTTAGATACATCAGGCAAGGTGAAGTACTTGATTTAACCAGTATTCACGGGGTAGACGCAGAAATCTTGGAGTTCGAGGTGACCAATCATTCGAAAATTGCCGATAAGGAACTGCAAGATGTGGATTTTCCAAAATCTGCCATTGTAGGTGGAGTCATTAGGAAAGGTCAGGGTCACACCATTAAAGGGGAGTTCATTTTTAGACCTAAAGACAGGGTGGTGGTTTTGAGCAAACTTGAATGTATTGCTAAAGTAGAAGGACTTTTTAAATAAGCCGACGATGCTTCCTCACAGGAATGACGTTTAATGTAAAAATAATCGCCAGCCTTTTGGGCATTCTATTAATAATCAATGGCATTTTCATGCTGTTGTGCATTCCAGTGGCACTGATTTATCAAGAAGGCGGATTATTGCCTCTGGTATTGTCAAGCGCCATTTCAGGGGGTGTAGGGCTATCCTTATGGTTGTATAATCGCAATGCCAGTGACAAAACATTAGGTAAAAGAGAAGGCTATCTAATTGTGACTTTGGGCTGGCTAATTATGTCTTTAGCAGGCACACTGCCCTATTTGTTAAGTGGCACCATACCTAGTTTTACCAATGCTTTTTTCGAAACAATTTCTGGTTATACCACCACTGGCGCCAGCATTTTAAATGACATTGAATCTTTACCAAAGGGAATACTGTTGTGGCGCAGCCTAACCCAGTGGATCGGTGGTATGGGAATCATCGTGCTGGCAGTAGCGGTACTCCCGCTATTGGGTATTGGGGGCATGCAATTATTCGTGGCAGAAGCACCCGGACTCAAGCCTGATAAATTGCAACCCAGAATTACAGAGACTGCTAAAAGGCTATGGTTCATTTATGTAGGCCTTACTTTTGTGGAATTTGTACTTTTGCAGTTGGCAGGAATGAATACTTTTGATGCCTTAAATCATGGCCTAACCACCATGGCTACTGGCGGGTTTTCCACCAAGCAAGCCAGTGTTGCACATTTCGATTCCCCATTGATCCAATATATTATTATAGCCTTTATGTTTATTGCAGGTACCAACTTCACGCTTACCTACTTTGGCTTTAAAGGCGATTTCAAGAAAATATGGAGAAATGAAGAATTTAGGGTATACGCTATAGGAGTACTGGTCTTAGGACTTTTAGTATCAATTGGTGTTTTTGCGGCTACTGATTTGGGTTATGAGGAAGCCTTCAGAGACTCCCTGTTTCAGGTTACTGCATTGATAACCACGACGGGTTTTGTTTCGGCCGATTATACCAGCTGGGATCCGGCTTTAACCATCATTTGCTTTATGTTGATGTTTGTGGGCGCCTCTGCCGGATCAACCGCTGGTGGAGTGAAAATTGTCCGCCATTTGTTATTGCTGAAAAATGGCATCTTGGAGCTGAAACGCCAAATCCATCCTGCTGCCATTATCCCGGTGAGATTAAATAATAAAGCGGTGAGCCAAGATATTACCTACAATGTATTGGCTTTTATTATGATCTATCTTACGATATACGTATTGAGCACATTTATTATGGGGCTGATTGGAGTTGACTTCACTACCGCATTGGGAAGTGTGGCAACTTCCTTAGGAAATATTGGCCCCGGTTTAGGCACGGTAGGACCCATGGACAACTTTGCTCATTTGCCAGCTGTAGGTAAATGGTTCCTTTCTTTCTTAATGCTATTGGGTCGTTTAGAACTCTTCACCGTATTAATATTATTAACCCCATATTTTTGGAAACGAAATTGATATGCAAGACTTTAACGTATACTGGGCGGTAATCGGAGCGTCAATAATCATCATCTTATCCTACGGGTACAATGCCTTAGCCCGTAAAACCAACATCCCTTCAGTATTGATGTTGATCGTTACTGGGTTTGCCCTGAGCTTCTTTATTGATCTCGACAATGAGGCCTTGAGGCCGGCGTTAGAAACTCTGGGTACGATAGGTTTGATCATGATTGTATTGGAAGCGGCTTTGGACTTACACCTGGAAGCTGGTAAAGGGAAGCTAATTAGTAAGTCCTTAATAATTGCTTTGTTACTGTTGGTTCTGACTACGTTTGGCATAGCCATGGTCATCCGTTTCGCGTTTGATGTTACCCCCTTTGGAGCGCTTATTTATGCCATACCATTGTCCATTATGAGCAGCGCTATCATCATCCCAAGTGTTGCCAACTTATCAGGAGAAAAGAAGGAGTTTTTGGTATTCGAATCGGCCTTTTCGGATATCCTGGGGATTATGTTTTTTTACTTTTTATTGGATAGCGCCAAAATGGATGGTGCCGGGGCACTGAGCTTACATATTGCTAAAAACATCGGTCTTACTTTAGCTATTGCCGTAATATTCGGCTATCTAATTATCATTTTAATTCAAAAAGTAACTGGGGAGGTAAAATTGTTTTTGCCTATTGCGGTATTGGTTCTCCTTTATGCTACAGGGAAATTATTTCATCTATCTTCATTGATATTTGTGTTGGCGTTTGGACTTATGTTGAATAACAAAGACCTCTTCTTTAAAGGGTTTTTAAAAGAGTTCATACTGCCAGAGCCATATGAGAACCTGCTCAAAGAAATCAAACTTATTACCCTTGAAAGTTCATTTTTGATCCGAACCTTCTTTTTTATAGTCTTTGGCATGTCAATTTCATTGGATGGATTTAATCAACCTATGGTTTTTGTAATCGCCGTTGTTGCTTTGATCATTATGTATGTTTTGCGCTACGGAGCTTTGAGAACCATGGCCAAATCACAACTTAACCCCGGAATCTACGTCGCTCCAAGAGGACTAATTACCATATTGCTATTTTACAGCATCCCGGTAGAGCATCAACTAGTTGATTTTAGTCCGGCAATTTTATTGCTGGTGATCATTTGTAGTAGCTTAGTCATGATGTATGGTTTGATTAAAAATAAGAGAGAAGAGGCCTTATTAGAAACTTTGGGTACGGAAGAAGGTGCCGTAGCAGCCCCTGATATGAAAGGAGAATTATCCCAAGGGACTACATCGGAGTCAATTCTACCCAAGGACCCGCCCAATACCAAAAGTGACTCTTCAGATCATGAAGGCTGGGACAGCTAAATTCGGAAATTGATTCACATCTCATAAATGTACCATTTGCTAGCATTCTGAATAGTAAAACCCTAGCTTGAATCATAAATTTGATAGTACACAGTTTAAACAGCTGTGATTCAGTGTTATGGAACCACAACCTAGTGATCTTCAAGGCCAACTAAAAGAGTTGGTTACCACGCATGTAGCTCCAGTTTTGGAGGACAAGCTCCGCGGTCAATTGGAGGTTATTGAAGAAGTGCGCCTCAGTCTAAAAAAGTACGTGGAAAAGACGGCCCAGGGCGAGACTAAAATATCCATATTAGAATTGGTGCGGGAAATGAAATCCCTTAAAGACGCTATCACCAAAAGCGTCAACGATCATTCTCCGCTAAAAGATAAAATAGTCCTTGAAGAAGATTTCTCAGAATACTTCGCCTCCCTGGATCAAATCATAGCTGAAGTCCCAGAACAGGTCATGGGCGAGCAAACGCTGCCGCACTTTCAACCCAACTCCGAAGATTCTTTACTGATACGACTCGGAAAAATGGGGAAACGGCTGCTACTTCAGATTGATTTGATTCCTCAAAAAGGAGCAAATTGGTGGCGAAAACTTCGCAAGGGCCCCGTTAAGCCTTTTAGGGCGTGGAAGCGGAAAATCCCTTTAAAATCATTACTTGTTTGGCATTTTCGCGACGCGCTATTCGTAAGTCTTAATGAAGTTGTAGGCGTGGTCTTTTCCAAAATTGCCAGCTCGTCACACGCCTTATGGCAAATCGAATCCAAAATAGATCAAGAGTTTGCCGGGATCATTGCTGACAACCCTTCCGAGAAGGTTCAGGCTCCACAAGTTATTTACAAAGAAGTCATCACCGATATTCTAAAGGACATCACTCATGGCAAGGATGCCTTGGGCCAACAGGTACTAGAAGTGTTTAACGATGTGTGCCAAGAGTTTTCTGACAAGTACGACATTATAGGAACGATTCAGCTTTCTACGGAACAATTTAATCCTCAAAAATTATTACGAAAACAACAAACTACACAAAAGGGTTATGCCAGATATTTACAAACCTGGGGAAATACCATTACGGTACTTAATGACCATTATAACCTGGATCAAGAGCTTTACCAACTTCGTTATGCCAATTTAGAGCAATACTTCTTTGCCTCTCAGAAGTTAGATTTAAAAGTAAATGATAAAATTTCGGGTGCTCTGAATGAAATTTCAAATTACCTAGAAGGGCGGAAAGAACTACTGCAATCGTCCTCTGATGAGCCTGAAGTATTGAGTAAAGTAATTAAGGAAGTACGGTATGAAGTCGGTAAGTCTCTAAAACAAAGCGTGCCCAGAACTACCAAGTTAATCTTCGATCAAAACATTCCAGCATTAATTGACAATTTGGAAATAAAGATCAAAAATGAAGTAAACCTTCTTTCTAGTACACGCTCAGTGGTTAAAGATATTTCATATGACAGAGCCATTCAACAATCGGAAATTGACCAAATTTCTCCTAGGGAACTTATTGCATTTGAAGCCCTACCCACATTTCTAAAGGAAATAAAAGGTTTAAAAAGTGAGTTGGTTCATAACCTTGATACTACCCAACACAGTCTGTCGGAGATTTCTGAAATCTGTGATTTCAATTTAGCTACTGCTCTAGCTGCCTTGGAAGAACAACCAGATGATGAAAAGGATCCCAAGACCTTAGCCTTGGAAGGTATGGAACGGGCGGTGGCGCGCCTGGAGGATATCAAAACGGAATTGGTCGCATTACAAGAAACTACTGACACTAAAATTAGTGAAGGAGTTACCAACTTTAACCTGAGCATCTTGGCTCTTAATGAGATCCAAACTGTTTTTGATATTAAGGTCCGTATCGCCAAGGCCAAAGCAGTAGAAAAGACCAAAGCTTTAAAAAATCAGGCTTTGGATTATTTCCGCAGCTTTTTGCCTAAACTAATCTCTAAGTTCAAAAGACGTTGGCTGTTGTTAAGTAAGTATTATGCTGAGACGACAAAGAAATACGGGATTTCTACCTCTACCCAAAACCTCAGTGCGGAAGTCTCCAGCTTTTTATCTGAAACGGATGCAGCAATCAGTCAGCTTCCATTCGTTTATCAAAGGCTTTTTGAAATTAACCCTTTGGATAATCCCAATTTTTACGAGTCCCGTAGCGCGGAAACTCAAAAGCTACAAAAAGCGTATCAAAATTGGGAAAAAGGGCACTATGGAGCTACAGCAATCATCGGAGAAGCCGGCAGCGGTACTACCACCCTGACACATTTCTTTCTAGAAGATTTAAAAAGCAGGTTCCATACCATAAGGGCAAATAGAGGACATCAGATCTATCGAGAAGCTGATTTTGTCGCCTATTTCCGGGAAGTATTCGATGCGTCGGATATTGAAGATTTGGACCAATTAGTGGATCACTTAAATGGTTTGTCCGGAAAACGTATTATCATCCTCGAAAACCTTCAACATTTTTACTTAAGGAAGGTCAATGGTTTCGCTTGTTTAAGGAGTTTGTATGAACTTATTTCCCGTACCAATCAAAATATCTTTTGGCTCACCACCATAAACCTACATGCCTATCACTACTTAAATAAAACCTCTCAAATTGAAGACTTCTTTGCTTACAGTATTTTTATGGAACCTTTAAAAGACGAACAGGTTACCAATATCGTTTTGAGGCGCCATCGAGTGAGTGGGTACAACACCTGGTTTAAGCCTAGTAAAAATGATCGGAAAAGCAACCGGTATCAAAAATTGAATGAAGGGCAAAAGCAAGAATACCTCAAGAAGGAATTTTTTAGTGGTTTAAATAAACTGGCTCACAGCAACATTACTGTGGCGCTTATATTCTGGTTGCGCAGTACCTTGAAAGTAGAAGATGATACTATTACTATTGGATCTTTAAAAGATTTGGATTTTTCGTTCCTGTCTAACCTGAATAGTGACAAACTATTTACATTACACACCTTGTTATTACATGACGGCATTAACGTGGAAGACCATGCCCAGGTATTTCAACAATCACTGGAGAAAAGCAAGTTGATATTAATTTTACTCTATGAGGACGGGATTATTGTCCGCCGTGAAGCGCGTTACTTTATCAATCCTTTGTTGTTTCGTCAAATTGTAAACATGCTAAAGGCTAAAAATATTCTGCACTGATGAAAGGTTTAGCAAAAATAATGTTTCTCTCGGTATGGGTGGTTTGCCACACTGTAGGAGCCATGGAATCCCTTGCTCAAGTCAAGTTGGATAGCTTATATCATGCGGACTCCACGTTGAATATAACTATAAACAGCTCAGATACGGTAATCATATATCATACCGATACCGTAGTCGTTATTCAAGATACCGCAAGAAATACTGGGTTCTTCCAAACACGCCCACTAACACCGAATGACGTCAAAGACAAAGTGGACCCCACCTCCGTATGGCGTACTATCAGCATAGGTAAGATTATTTGGTCCATCATATTTCTAATACTCACTTATTTTGTGATTAAGATCCTCAGCAACCTGTTGAACATAATTGCTGAGCGTAGTACCCGCTACCGAATTACTGTAAAAGGGCTAATTCCCGTACTTCGCATCGTAGGGTGGATCTTTGGGATCTATGCAGTTATCGGTGGGATTATTAGCCCCCCATTGGGTGCCGTGATTGCCGTACTTACCTCGATAGGTATTGCGGTCGGTTTTGCCTCCCAGGACATTTTAAAGAACATCTTTGGAGGGTTAATGATAGTATTCGACAGACCATTTAAAGTAGGAGACAAAATTGAGGTGGGTAAATACTATGGTGAAGTAGTAGAAATTGGACTGAGAGCCACCCGAGTTGTTACTCCGGATGACTCTTTGGTAAGTGTGCCGAATGCCGAAATCATGAACCAGTCGGTTTCCAATTCAAATGCCGGAGAACCGTATTGCCAAGTTGTAGCTGAAATCTATTTGCCTATCACTATCGATACCGACCAGGTACGAAGGATTGCTTTAGAAGCTGCTCAGGTTTCCAAATATGTTTATTTGAACAAACCCGTGGCGGTGTTGTTTTTTAATGAGGTCAAAGAAAGAAGGTCCTATTTAAAAATGCGGCTTAAAGCCTATGTCATGGACATCAGGCACGAATTCAATTTTAAAAGCGATATGACTGAGATTGTGCTTAAAGAACTTCTAGCGCAAGGAATCATTAGTCCAAAAGATCTCCGCTAGTTGCACTCCAATCGGCTTGCCTAATTGGGATTATTGCTTAATTTGCATGGCAACTTAATCGGATTCGGCTTAAATGAGCTTAGAGCTTTTTCATATTTTTTCCATCATTTTGGTGCTTTCCGCACTGTTTTCTTTTATTAATCAAAAGACTCTGAAACTTCCGACCACCATCAGTCTGATGGTAGCGGGATTGCTGCTATCTGTAGCCATCCAATTACTTCATATGGTGTCACCGGTGTTTTCAGATTTCATTACCGAGGAACTACGAACGATAGATTTTTCCAAGTTCTTACTGGATTTCTTATTGAGTTTTTTGTTGTTCGCTGGAGCCATGCACACGGACTTGGATCGGCTAGCCAAAGATCGCTGGCCTATCCTAAGTTTTGCCACTATTGGGGTGCTGCTCTCGACATTCTTAGTGGGTACCATTACCTACTATACGCTTTATGCCTTTGGTATACCCATAAACTACATCTACTGCTTGCTTTTTGGGGCACTCATATCTCCTACGGACCCAATTGCCGTATTGAGCTTGTTAAAGAAAGCCAATGTTCCAAAATCCTTGGAAGTAAAAATTACTGGTGAGTCCTTGTTTAATGACGGGGTTGGTGTCGTGATTTTCCTTACTATTTATCAAATTGCTGAGAGGGGTATGGGTAATGTAAGCGGTATGGAAATCGTGGAGTTATTGGGATTCGAAATACTTGGGGGCATAGGGCTGGGGCTGGGAATAGGCTACCTGGGATGGAAACTCATGAAATCCATTGATCACTATCAAACCGAAGTCATTATATCTTTGGCTTTGGTTATGGGCGGTTATAGCCTGGCGCATTACTTGCATTTTTCCGGACCGTTGGCCATGGTGGTAGCTGGACTATGGATTGGCAATCATGCCAAAGAAACGGCTATGTCGGAGGTCACGTTGGACTATGTAACCAAGTTCTGGGAGATCACTGACGAAGTGTTGAATGCCGTTTTATTCGTACTTATTGGACTGGAATTGGTGCTAATTTCTTTCAACACGAAGTACATCATTGTGGGCGTTTTGTCAGCAGTGGTGGTATTGGGAGCCCGGTATTTTTCCTTAGCGCTCCCTTCTTACCTATTGGGCTTTAAGAAGACCTTTACCCGTAACGCCTTGCCTATAATGACCTGGGGAGGGCTTAGGGGTGGCATATCCATAGCCTTAGCCTTATCGTTGCAACCCTCTCCGGAAAAGGATTTAATTGTAGCCGTCACCTACGTGGTGGTGTTAATATCCTTGTTGGTTCAGGGGCTCACCATTGAACGTCTTATTAAACGGCTCAACAAACCCACCTCGAAATTGAATATTTAACAATGACAAGACTTTAATATGCCCAAGGCCATAACACGAAGCACTATCGGCCATCATGATAAAATCGACCTCCCTGAAATGAATTTAGTGGAGATTGATGCAAAAGTTGACACCGGTGCAGATACCAGTGCTATTCATTGTCATCATATTGAAATTGTAAAACGGAAAGATAAAAAAATGCTTCATTTTATCTTATTGGATCCTACCCATCCGAATTTCAACAACCGCAGTTTTTATTTTGACCAATACAAACAACGCAGTATTAAAAACTCCTTTGGGAATACAGAGAAACGATATATAATTAAGACCCCGGTCGTAGTATTTGGCAAAGTATTACTGACTGAATTTTCTTTGAGCTATCGGGGTAATTTAACTTACCCAATCTTATTGGGGAAGAAGTTCTTATACCGGAATTTTGTGGTAGATGTAGCTAAGTCAAACCTCTCCTTCCGCAAGAAAAAGAAAAAGTCATGAAAATAGTGATACTTTCTACCAGCGATCAACTTTACTCCACGCAGCGAATGGTGAAAGCCGCACAGGCGCGTGGTCATCAAATCGAGGTCGTTGACCATCTAAAGTGCAATCTCATTACCGAGCAACAGAACCCCAGCATCCACTATATGGGGCGTTCATTAGATGATACGGATGCATTGATTCCACGTATTGGAGCCTCCGTAACTTTTTACGGCTCTGCGGTGATTCGGCAATTTGAAATGCGCGATATTTTTACCGCGGTGCAAAGCCAAGCTCTGTTGCGTTCTAGGGATAAATTGAGAAGCCTCCAAATTATGGCCAGGGCTGGGCTTGGGCTGCCGAAGACGGTATTTACAAACTACAGTCGGGAGGTTAATGAGGTGATCGAAGCAGTGGGTGGAGTACCTTTAGTGGTGAAACTTTTAGAAGGCACACAAGGATTGGGTGTAGTACTTGTAGAAAATAAAAAGGCCGCAGCATCTGTTATTGAGGCTTTCAATGGGTTGAAAGCCCGCATTATTGTCCAAGAATTTATTTCGGAAGCCCATGGCGCAGATATCAGGGCATTAGTGGTAGATGGCGAGGTGGTCGGTTCTATGAAAAGGCAAGCCAAAGAAGGTGAGTTTCGGTCCAACCTACATAGAGGAGGTACAGCGGAGATAATCACCTTATCTCCCGAAGAAAAGACGGCAGCCATTCAGGCTGCGGAATGTATGGGACTGGGAGTAGCTGGCGTGGATATGTTGCAATCCAATCGAGGCCCCTTGATCATTGAAGTTAACTCTTCACCGGGCCTAGAAGGCATTGAAACTGCTACCGGATTGGACATAGCAGACAAAATCATTCAATACTTGGAGCGCAACGCTGGGAAAAAAAGTACAGTAATTGCGTAACATGGAGATAGCCGGAAAGATTATTGCTAAAGATAGCTTCTCTCAACTCAGTTTAGATGTTGCTCGGTTACCCTCTCGTACTAAAATAGATATTCCTATTTTCGTTCGACGTGCCCCGGAAGTTGGACCTACCTTATTATTAATGGCGGGACTGCATGGAGATGAAATAAATGGGATTGAAATTGTTCGTCAAATATTAGAACAGAATTGTTGTGACCCCTTGACAGGAACAGTAATTTGTATTCCAATTATTAATATTTATGGATTTCTAAACTTTTCCAGGGCAGTACCCGATGGAAAAGATGTAAACCGGTCTTTCCCGGGTTCAAGACAAGGTTCATTGGCCAGTAGGGTCGCTTATCATCTTATGAACGAGGTCATTCCTGCTATTGACTATGGCATTGACTTTCACACAGGAGGCGCAAGCCGTACCAATTACCCCCAAGTAAGATGTGTACTAAAGGACAAAGACAACACGTATCTGGCAAAAGCCTTTAATGCTCCTTTTACCATCAATGCCCCCTTGATTCCTAAATCTCTACGTCATGCAGCGGCTAAGCTGGGTAAGAAAATACTCGTTTATGAAGGTGGAGAATCTCTGCGATTTGATAAGGTAGCAATTCAACATGGGGTTGCGGGAGTAAAAAGACTAATGGGTCAATTAGGCATGATCCAAAGCAAAACTCCCAAACGAATAGAAAATCTCATTATAAATAAAAGACGATGGGTACGTGCTAAAAATGCCGGCTTGTTCCATGCTTCTGTACATAATGGGCAACAGGTTCACAAAGGTCAAGAATTGGGATTCCTTTCCGATCCCTTTGGTGAATTTCGTACAGGTATTGTGGCTCCAAATGCCGGATATATTATTGGATTGAACAACAATCCAGTGGTAAATCGTGGGGATGCACTTCTACACTTAGGCCAATTGGTGGGCGTCTAAGTATCAGATAGGCATCATCAGGAGTTATTTACGAATCCGCAATAGTTTTAATAGTCCATTGGCCATCTTCTTTTCCTTTTCCCAAAAAAAAGCAAATTGACCAAATAGAAATCCATAAGTCAATAATAAGATTTGGTACAAGGGGAATACTAATACTAGATAACTGACGGTCTTTAGCCAACCATTGGCATTGGTAATGCCCAACAACTCAAAGATTAGCGGTCGAATAAATACTACTGTCATCCCAGTAGCAGCAAATACAATGAAAATAATAACCACTTGCAACAGGCTTGTAAGACCCCATTTCTCTTTCATGCGTTCCAAGAACGGTTGCTTTTCTTTAACTTTATCTTCTTCCATGAATCTTTTAATTCGTGTTCACCAACACGCTATTAATAACGCAAACTGGCCACCATTTCGTAGTGTACGGAGTCTTTAAGAATTAATTTGTGAAATCCCTTTACCCGATACTGTTCCAAGCGTGTACCCAACGGGTTGTTAATCACGTCCATTCGTACATACCTTTGATTTGAATATAAAGCATTTTCATCACGGTATTGTGATTCCCAAAAATTTATTTGATTCGACTCATTATACACTACACGCATAGAAAGTACCCCTGAGGCCGCGGAGTCTTTTCGTAAATAATCCACAAACGCGCTTCCATCCTCTGTAGTGCCTTTTATCACTTGGAAAGCGTCTCTCAACACCGGTTTATTGATATCATGTTCCAAGAAAACCTTAAACTCTTTCTGCCAAAAGATGGAATCATTGATAACCACCATTTCTTGTGATTCTTCCTCACTATTAATCTTAAATATCTTTGATACCGTGCATCGTTGATTCGCCACTGCTCCCAGATGTTGCTCTGTAAATGATGCGACATCAAAATACAAGGGCTCCAATTGCTTTGTTTCGTAAACACAGGAGGATATAAGGGCCAGGTAGCACATGGCCAGTAACTGGGCTATTCGATTTTTAACCTTTAATCCAACAAACATTCTCCGGTCATTTCAGGGGGAATTTCTATACCCATTAACGTAAGGATTGTAGGTGCCAAGTCTCCCAGTTTCCCGTCTTTAAGAGGTTTCCTATACGTGTTATCTACTAAAACACAAGGTACTAAATTTGTCGTATGTGCTGTGTTGGGGCTACCATCTTTGTTGATCATAAAATCAGAATTTCCGTGATCAGCGATGATAATTACTGAATAGTCATTTCTAAGGGCAGACTCGGTAACTTCCTTGGCGCAGGCATCCACTACTTCGCAGGCTTTTACCGCTGCTTCAAAAACTCCCGTGTGTCCTACCATGTCTGGGTTAGCAAAATTGAGACAAATAAAATCCCCGGCCCTCGCCTTAAGTTTAGGAATGATAGCATTCTTAATATCCTCGGCGCTCATCTCTGGTTTTAAATCGTAAGTTGCTACCTTGGGCGAAGGGCATAAAATGCGGTCTTCCTTAGGAAAGGGCGTTTCCTGACCCCCCGAAAAGAAGAAGGTCACATGGGGATATTTCTCTGTTTCAGCGATGCGGATTTGAGTTTTACCGGCGTTACTCACCACCTCACCTAAGGTGTTTTCTAGATTGTCTTTTTCAAAAATTACTTTTACATCATTAAAGCTTTGATCATAATTCGTAAGAGTAACATAATCAAGGTCCAGGCGCTTCATATCAAACTCCGGGTAATCCTGTTGGGTAAGAGCCTGGGTGATTTGCCGACCACGATCCGTTCTAAAATTAAAACAGAGCACTGTGTCTCCGCTCTCAATTCCCGGAAGTGGGTTATGATCTTCGTCCAAAGCTACTAAAGGCTCAATAAATTCATCGGTAATTCCCGCTTCATAGGACCGGCCAATGGCTTCCACCAGGTTGTTCGCTTGTTGACCTTTTCCTTTTACCAAGGTATCGTAGGCCAACTTCACGCGTTCCCATCTTTGATCTCGATCCATGGCATAATATCGGCCTATTATGGAGGCGATACTCCCGCCATTTGATCGTAAAAACTTTTGTAAGTCG
>JAJCYK010000555.1 GCA_029262935.1 Cytophagales bacterium
TCGTAATGTCTTCTCTAAAAGAGACCACTTTACCTCGAGGAGCCTGGTCCTGAGCGTACCTGCCATAAGAAAAAGTAGGGAAGTTAAGGTTTAGAATGCCTGGTGTATCCCTTGAATACCCATCTACCACGGCGCCTACCGCTCCCAGTTGCAATGCTCGAGTGCTCATCAATTCTCCCCAAAGTGCATAACTAGGTGAAGCTCCGGAACAGAGGTATGCTTCATTTTTTTTTAAGTCATCCAAAGCCTCCAACATTAAGCCAAATGGTTTTTCCAGGAAAGGGGCTGCGTTCTTATGGTCAATATCAGCTTCCAGAACCGTCATGGCCCGGCCCACAACTACCATGTCGGGCTGTAACGGCTGTATGGCCGGAGGCAAAAATTGATTTTGTAACCCCATTTGGTCCATGATATCCCCTATTACTGCAGAAAAGAGTTCCTTTTTAGCTAAAGAGATAAGTTGATCATCATCCTCCCATAATACAGGCATTCGTAGGCTATTTTGTGGTTATTGATATTAACTGCTTCATTATTTCGTAATTCACGGGGTCCTCTTTTATTAAATGATTCGTCTGTTGGTTTGTCATTTCGACATCATTATTAAAATGCCCTACTACCCACGCTTGCCAAGCATTTTTAGAGTCTGGTTCAAGTTTCGTATTTGCCACCATCTCCTGGGCTTTCTGAGGTTTATTTAATTGCTGCCAGGCCTTCCAACTCAACAAGCTTCCCACCGTTGGTTGAGCCGATATTTGTGGAACTGCGGCTACTTTATTCATATATTTCAAAGACTCGTTTTGGTCTCCGGTCATTTCATAGCAGTGAGCTAGCAAATATTCGATTTTACGCTGCTCCGGATCAAACGGCTTTCCTACACCTAAGCTCTCAGGCCAATTCAAAGCCTGCTGCAGCAGGGAAATGGCGGCAATATGTTGACCTTTCCGCTCCAACATTAACGCCTGTAATAGATGGGCTTGTTCATAGATAGTACGACTACCTGAAGCTCCTTCAAAAGGTAGAACTTGAATTCCTTGTAACAACTTTAGGCAAGCTGCATATTTCCCATTGTACAACAATGATTCGGCATATGATAACCCAATATTGTAGTTCTCGGGCCATTTACGGTGTGCTTTGCTGGCTACTTTAAGTTGTTGCGCCCATTGTTTTTTATCACCGTAAAAGCGAATCAATTGGTCCCAGGTGCGCCAGGTATTGGGGGCTAGTTCCATGGCTCTCTTAAGATCCGGTTCCGCAGATTGCTCTGTTTTACTTAAAATATTGGCTCTAGTTAAATAAAATGTAGCTTCATCAGGAAGTTCTTGGCAGTCCTTTAAAAGCCTGGTCGCTTCATTGATTCGCAGTTTGCCCCAATATGTTAAGCCCAGGTAATACTTGAATTTCCAATGGCTATTGTGCTGAACAGCCCATTCCAGTACTGCCAATGTTTCCCTTCGGTATGGGAATACGAAATCTATTTTTTCTTTAACAACCTCCTCTAAAAGCTCCTCAACCTTTTGGTTGTCGTCACGGTTAATATACGCCAGCCATAAGTTACCAACCGCGCTGTTTGATTTTTTCAGCAAGTCTTTGGCGGAGTTTATTTGACCCCAACCATAGTAGTCCATCGCAAGTTCTACATAGCTTTGTTGAGGAAATTCGTTGTGTAAGACCATGTCCAGAGTGCCCTCTTCATAGCGAGCCATATGGTTCAATGGG
The DNA here is from genome assembly GCA_029262935.1 of Cytophagales bacterium. GTDB lineage: Bacteria > Bacteroidota > Bacteroidia > Cytophagales > Cyclobacteriaceae > JAJCYK01. The sequence goes on from JAJCYK010000555.1 coordinate 1,717, forward strand.
TCTATGACCAATATTCTTTTTAGTAGGTCTTGTGCCAATGTTTCTTCCTTTAAGCTTTCATGTGCAATATAGGATGCCTGCAGTGCTCTAAGGTTGCGCACATCATACTCTAATGATTTGCTAGCAAACAAAGACGCTTCTTGCCAATGTTTCCGAGCCAATGATATTTCGGCCATTTGCGCATAGGATGCTGAGCGAAATTGCATGGATCGCGCGGCCCAGCCAAAGGACTCCAGGGCATTTACCCAATCGCTTTGAGCACGATACACGTTGCCCGCAACATAATTGGCTGATGCATGATAAGTATCCAAGCTTAAGGCAAACTGAATTTCAGAGCAAGCCTCCGATAAACGACCACTTCTTAGCAAAAGCTCTGCCAATGCTACCCGTGTAGAAATGTTAGTGGGATCCAATTCCAGAGACTTACTAAAAGCCTTTAGGGCTTTTTCAAAGTCTCGATATTCTAAGGCCTCAACACCGGCTTGATAATTTACAGTAGTAGGTTGCGGTTTGATAGATTTGGGGTATTCAAAAGGTCTTTTTAAGTTATTTTCTGTGGAGTGGCTCTGATAATGTAGATCCATACCCTCAATGCGAATATCCAGTTTAGCGTCTGATGAAGCAGAGAATGTCTCAGTGAATACTTGTGCCGTTTGAAGATGCAGCGGTTTATCAATCACCGTTTCATTATCAACTTTAGCAATCAGTTGCCCTTTTGTGTTGGTCAAGGCATTGACTCCAATGGTGATTTGATTGTTGTTTCTGTTGACATGCATCACGCCTAATGGGCTCACCTCAGTAATGCCTCCAATCTCATTTACTGGAAACCACAGTTCCCGCCAGCTGTCATAAGTATAAGAAGGAAACGGCGCTTGGGTGATGGGGTTTTGATGAGCATCCGGAGAATATTGGTCAAATAAACGTCCGGCCTGAAATTCAATATACTGTCCGTCCTCATCGGTTAATAGATCTTCCCAGATACCTCCAGCACGCGATAACGCCCATAGCCATAGCTTTTGCCCGGGCATTTCCTCATACAAGGCCCAATGCCCAAATCCGAATTTTTGATCTTTGTAATATCCCCCAAAGAAATCATTATACTCCCCGACCACATGATAGGATTTGCTGGGCCCAAAATTGTTCTCGCTATACTTCGAGAGGTCTCTTTTTGATTGATCCAAAGGCCAGCTTTTGGCTTCACCGCTATGTTTTAGATACGTATGTCCCGGAGTATAGAACTCCAAATCCTCAGTAGCAAAGGCCGCTGCGGTCATCCAATTATAATAACTTTGGATATAAGGCGTAGGGTTGTACCACAACACTTTGGTTTCAAAATAGGACTTGTCTGGTTCAAGCGTAATATTTACCCGCCATTGCGTCCGTGAAGGTAAGTCAATACCCCCTACAATGCAGCTCACGCTGCCGTCAGCCTGTTCCTCTAAGACATAGTCTACCGGGGTGGCAGTGGAGGGATGGTGACCAATGATGCCAAAATTAAACTCAATTCCCCCGGAAGTCCAGGGGCCCCTCATGGAGATGTTGCGAAATTTCATTACCTCATTGCGATAAATAAATTCTTTACCCGTGGATTTGTCAATTGCTCCCCAAACCTTGCCTCCAACTTCGGGCAATACAAATACCTGTATGTAGTCGTTCTCCAAGGTAATTACCTTCCAACCTGCGGGCTTGGGCTGTTGATCATATCCCTCAAACTTATGGTAAGGATAAATTTTTGTATTTGTGGTTAAAATGGGAATGGGGTTAGGATCCGAAAAAGAATAAGTATCAAATGTTCGGGTCTCCTCCCTTATAGTGGCTTTTTGACCACAAAGCTTGTCCCCAAGCAGGCCAAATACGGTTAACAGAATAAAGATTTTTTTAGACCACATCATAACGGTTACTGTTTGATGAATAAACTATTTTGAGACATCGGCTACAATGTTATAAATTTTCACGGTGTCGTTGTTTCTGGTAAACACCACCTGCATACCTTGAGTGGTCCGCAGAAGTGCCACATCTCTCACTTCTCCTGGAATCCACAAACCACTTTCCTCAGCACCCACTTCTTTAAAACCCTCTGTGCTGTTTTCAAGTAAGACACCCCAGTTAGCATCATAGTTGCCAAACTTTACCCGAGAGCCTAAGAAATTACCTCCTAATATGATATCCAGACGGCCGTCGGTGTTAAAATCTTCTACTAAAATGCCATATACAGGTGAAACCTGAGCGGCCATCGGAAGAGGAGTTAAAGTAAAAGTGCCATCTCCATTATTAATAAGAATGCTCGTGGAAAAATGAGAAGCTTCTAACCTCAAAGCTCCGGCCAATTGATCGGGCTCGAATATGTCAGCTATAGTCTTA
>JAJCYK010000556.1 GCA_029262935.1 Cytophagales bacterium
AGATATCTTTAACCATTTCGGGCCCGCTGTATTTTGCTAATTGCGCAATTATCTCTTCGTTCACAATCTTATAACCGTTGGTATTTTCAGTATCATCTTCGGTAACATCGCCGGTACCACTTACCCACCGTTTTACTTTATTCAATAGATTAACACCTTTTATTGGTTTAGCCAAATAATCGTCCATGCCTTGGTTTAAAAACCTTTCGCGGTCAGGACCCATGCTGTAGGCGGTCATGGCAATAATTGGTGGCAAGTAATCCAAGTTCATCCCTTTAAGTTTTTGTGTGGCCGTCACCCCATCCATTTCTGGCATTTGGATATCCATGAAAATAATGTCATATCTTTTCTTTTCTACCAAGGCTATGGCTTCGTGCCCATTGGTAGCTAGATCTACGCTACATCCGGCGGTTTTCAAGATTTCACCGGCCACCTGACGATTCACTTGATTGTCGTCTACCAAAAGGACCTTTGGATCCCTTTCCAGGAATAGGTCTGTAGTGATTTCCCCTTCTTCTTTTTTCTCGTGATCTACCGCTTCTTTATTGGTTTCCATGACCTCAAAGGTGAACCAGAAAGTACTTCCCAGGTTGGGCGTACTGTACACTCCAATGTTGCCATTCATAAGCTGACATAGCTCTTTCGATATGCGCAAGCCCAATCCGGTGCCACCAAATGACTTACTTGAAGAGTCATCTATTTGGCTAAAGCTCTTAAAAAGACTGCCTAAGTTTTCTTTGGCAATTCCAATACCTGTATCTCTAACCTCAACTTTTATCACATGTGTTTTGTCATACTTAAATTGAGGCTTCATACTTAAATGTATGCTGCCTCCATCTTTAGTAAACTTAATAGCATTAGATACCAGGTTAGAAATGATCTGCATGAGCCTGGTTTCGTCAATAATAACGTACTCAGGCAACCGGGGATGGATATAATATGCCAGGTTAATCTTCCGGCTAGTGGCCTGTTGTGAAAATAAAGCATATAATTTCCCAATAACCTGTCGAAGCTCCACGGCAGAAGTGCGGAGGGTCATTTTTCCAGCTTCAATTTTGGACAGGTCTAAAATGTCATTCAATATTTCCAAGAGTACTTCCGAAGACTTTTTAATAGTGTCCAGATATTCGGCTTGAGAATGTTTTAAATCAGTAGTAGCCAACAGATCAACCATCCCAATAATACCGTTCATGGGTGTCCTGATCTCATGACTCATGTTGGCCAAGAACTGCTCTTTTATTTTTAAGGATCGCTCTGCAACTTCTTTAGCTTGCACGAGCTGTTCGTTGGTTTCCTTAAGCTGGGTGATATCTCTTACTACTCCTTCTATTTCCAGTTTGCCCTCGTTTCCAATTTTAAGCCTAACGTTACATATACACTGTATGAGTTTCCCATCTTTCCGTACCAGCGAGGCTTCAAAGTTCCGTACACTTTTATTTTTAACAAGCTGACGAATGAGATCCTTTGTTTTAGGTGTATAGAGATAATAATTGGTAATGTTCTTCTCTAGAACTTCATGTTGCTCGTAACCGGTCATCTCTTTTGTAGAGGGGCTAACCATCAAAATCCCCCCCTGGGGGTTGCATTTGAAGTAAAGGTCTTGAAATGATTCAAAAATGTTTCGAAATTTCTCTTCACTTTCGCGGAGTGCTAACCCTGAGCGTTTCTTATCGGTAACATCATGTGCGATACCGGAAACTTCTTTGATGGAGCCGTCGGCTTGGTAGATGGGGTTTAAAAATATATCTAACCAGATTTCATTCCCAAACTCGCCCTTAAACCGGGTCTCAAAGTGCATCGATTTACCGGCAAATACTTCCTGGTACTTCTCCACCCAAAATCGATTGTCGCTTTGCTTAGTGGGAAGGTTGGTACTGATGTTAAACTGTTCGTTCGGTTTAGGACGTGTTCCTAGGTATTTATGAATAATATTCGAATAGTTCTGGTTAAAGGAAGTAAACTCATAATTGCGGTTTATAGACCAAATTAGATGAGAACTGCTTTCAAAGATGGCATTTAGTCTGGCGGTCTGATTATTTACTTTTTCTTCAGTGCGTTTACGGTCAATAGCTAAGGCAATTTGACCTGACATGAAATCCAACAGCTCCAAATCAGTACGATCAAAAGGAGAGGCTTGCTTGTATGACATTAAGGCAATAAGACCGATGGTGCGATGCTCAAGTACCAGGGGGGCGCCAATCCATACGTTGGGCATGTGCTCCATTTCAGGAAGCAAACCCTTTTTGATCAGTGTCTTAAAATCGTCCTGTTTAACCATTAAAGAGCGATTCTCTTTTAAAGCATACTCCGTAATCTTTCGCTCTGGCCCCTGACCTGAATAAGGTTGTACTTCATTGTTTAACACAAAAAACGGAAACACCAACTCATCGTTTTCAAACAAAGCAAAGTAACAGTTCTTAGCGTCCAAGAAATTGTTAAGTTCACTATGGATGTTCTCGTAAAGATCTGTAAAAGTGGGGCTTAGTATTGTCTGATTGGCTACGCTATAATATAAATTGCGTATTTTTTCCGTGCGAACACGATCGGTGATATCATGAAATATAGTACGAAATTCCGTGGGTCTTCCGTTTTCAAAACTACAATTGACACTACCTGATAAAAAAATGCTTTGATGGTCCTTGGAAATGATTACGGTCTCCAGTTTACTAGAACCCTCGGCCATGGCCAAGTGCTTTAGAAAATTCTCTGTGTGTACTCTATAATCTGGATGAACAATGTCAAAAAACCTTAGGTGCACCAGTTCCTCGTCCGTATATCCAATTTTATTCTTCCAAGACTCGTTTACAAATTTGAATTCACCATCAATGGTGAAGACCTGTATCAAATCATGAGCGTTATCAAACAATTCCTGGAGCCTGGAATTGGAACGCTTCAAGGCTAAGGCTACCCTATTCTTTTCAGTAATGTCTTCAGCAACCAAAGTAATACCGCTGCTAGGATCATAGGGGTTGTTCAGAATTACTGTTACATAGCGAATATATACCCACTCTCTTTTTTTGCTCAAGATTCTATCCTGCATATCCTGTGGGTACTCACCCTTGTCAATTAGTTGACTATAGGCAGTGATATACATGCTCTTTTTCTCACTCGGTACAAGCAATTCAAATGCATTTTGTCCTAGCAATTCAGCTTCGCTGTATCCGGTGGCTATGCACAAGGCTTCATTACAGAAAGAAATTTCCCCATCAATGTTGGTGGTAATAGCTAAAAAGTTAGCTCTAGAAAGGGATTTTTGAATTTTTTCTAGGGATTCCAGATGTGCGCGTTCGGAAGTGCGCTTTTCTTCATCTTTTCTTTTTTCCGTAATAT
>JAJCYK010000557.1 GCA_029262935.1 Cytophagales bacterium
AAATAAATGTTAAAATGCTCTGGGTTGCAACCGTTTGGGCCAAATTGTCATGATGTTTTTAATTGGATTGCTCCTGTTTTTTGAACTTACAATCCCAGGAAGTATGGCATAAGGGTTGAAAAACAAAGCTCAAAAAGCTCCTATCCGTAAGTTAGCCTTTGACTAGTTCGATAAGCGTAATTTCGGGAGAAATACCAATTCTACCAGGCATTCCTATAAAACCATATCCCCGATTGACGTACAGGTATTGGTTGTTTTTCTCATACAGTCCCGCCCACTGCTTATACAAATACTGCGCGGGGCTCCAAGCAATATTTCCGAATTCCACCCCAAATTGGAATCCATGAGTGTGGCCAGAAAAAGTGAGATCAATATCTGGGTAATCCAAAACCTGGGCCTCCCAATGACTCGGATCATGGGATAGCAGCAATTTTACTGGTGCCTCTTTGCTTTTACGATGAGCTTCAGCCAAATTTCCGTACTTCGAAAACCTGCGTATGCCCCAGTTTTCTACTCCAATTATCTCCAGAGGGTCCTGGCCGGTAGGTAGGGTACGGCTTTCATTGCAAAGCAGATCCCAGCCTAGTTCTTTATGGGCAGTCTTTACATCCACCAAGTTTTTTTGTTTCGCCTGCGAGGAAGGCCAGGACCGATAATCGCCGTAGTCGTGATTTCCCAATACGGAGTATACCCCCAATGGCGCTTTAACTTTACTAAATATAGGAAGGTATTCTCTGGCTTCTTTAGCCTCTACATTTACCAAATCACCTGTAAAAAAGACTACATCTGCTTTTTGGTTCATTAACAAATCCACACCTCCTTTTACAGCAGTTTTATTGTCGAAACTTCCCGAATGAATATCTGAGATATGCCCAATGGTTAGGCCATGAAAATTGGCAGGCAGGTGCGGTAAGACCACTCTTATTCTTCGTACCTGATAATCATAGGCTCGGTTTATGATGTTAAAGCTAAAAGCAGCTACTGGTACTGACGCGGTCATAATAGCCGCTTTGTACAGGAATTTTTGTCGGTTTATCAAGGGATAACCGGGAACAGTTGGTTTCTCATTCTTGTGGGAAGAAAGTTTTTGTGCTAACCAGTGAGACGTCCCGTCCAAAGTCAGATAAATAGTTAAAAGGACCTTTACTAGGCTAAAAAATGCGATAGACCCAATTATGGAAAGTCGGACTGTGGATGATTCTATATTCAAAAATACGGCTTGAATAAAAGCAAAACAAACTATCACATAGATAGCAGCAAGCCAATACAGTGTACCATACAGTAGAAACGACCTTTTGGTCAATAACCTTAACTTCTTACTCAGAAAATAATACAACCCAGCGTCGGCTAGTAAAAGCACCATTAAAAATATGAGCCGAGACGTGTTTGTTGACATGCTTAGCTACCAAGTCCTAAGCGCCGATTTAATCCTTCAGTTAACAAGTACATCACGGGTACGATTACCAAAGTGAGAAAAGTAGAAACTGTAAGCCCAAAGATAATGGTCCAGGACATCGGCCCCCAGAATACGACATTATCTCCACCGATATAGAAATCAGCGCTATAAGAGCCCATAAATTTTAAGAAGTCGATGTTAATCCCCACGGCCAGTGGTATCAACCCTAGAATGGTGGTTATTGCTGTTAACAAAACGGGGCGCAACCTGGTTTTTCCTGCAGAAACAATAGCATTGATCATATCTGATTTTTCTAATCTACCACTAATGCCTAATTCTTCTTTAAGTCGGTTCTTACTTAATTCGATAAAATCTATCAATACAATGGCATTATTCACGACGATTCCCGCTAAGGAAATAATACCCACCATACACATTATAATAACGAATGGCATGTTAAATAATACCAAACCTAAAAATACCCCAATGGTACTAAACAACACTGAAGTCATGATGATGAAAGGCGCCGATATCTTGTTAAATTGCGAAACGATAATTAGGAAAATAAGGAACACAGCCATCATTAGTGCCTTGCTCAAAAAGGCCATTTCTTCTGCTTGTTTCTCTTGTTCCCCGCCAAACTTAAACTCATAACCTGCAGGTATGGAGTAGTTGGCCAGTAACGTTTTGATCTCATCATTAACCTTAGTAGGATTAAATCCACTAAGGACATTACTGCTTATGGTTACTACCCTTTTTAGTTCCTTTCTTTTGATAGAACCAAAAGTAGAACTCAGCTCCGCACTAGCCACGGAGGAAATGGGGACTTGATAAACTTTACCATCAGTTTGGTCTCTAAAGGTGATGCTTTTATTCATAAGGGCATCAATGTCATAGCGATACTGATCGTCAAGGCGAAGCTGAATTTCATAGTCGTCCTCTCCTTGTTTAAATTTAGAAATCTCTTTACCAAATAATGCCGTTCTCAACTCAGAAGCTACTGAGAAAGTGCTCAATCCGAAACGGCGGGCTTTTTCCCGGTCAATATCTACGATAAGTTCAGGTTTGCCCGTTTCCAAATCTGTTCTTAACTTTTCAATACCGGCAATCCCCGATTCGGTGATATAGTTCTTCATTTGCTCGGTGATTTCAGTTAGGCGCTCGTAATCATCACCGGTAATTTCAATACTAATAGCTTTACCCACCGGTGGGCCGGCAGCATCTTTATCTACTGCAATGGTTACTCCTGGATATCCTTTTACTGCTTCTCTAATTTCGGTCATTACTTCTTTCGTATTTTGACCTTTCCTATACCGAAACTCTACGAAGTTGACCATAACCCGGCTTTTATTCGGTGTCTCGGCTGCACCAACGGCTGTGGGGTCGTTAGGATCAGCGGTTCCTTCGCCTACATTGGAAATCACTGACTCAACCATATACTGGTAAGGCTCGATAGCCTTTAATACGTCCTCCTGAATTTTACTGGTAAAGGTGTTGGTCGTCTCAATGTCCGTGCCTACTGGGAATTCTACAAAGACATTAACATACTTTGGTTCGTTTTCTGGAAAAAATAAAACCTCAGGTTCGAAAACTCCCATTAACCCTACCGAGAAAATCAATGCCATTACCGTACCTCCCAAGAAAGCAAGAGGCCTACGTCCTTGTAAAGCGTAGCTCAAGACGCGATGATATCGTTGTTCCAACCAAGGTAAGAAGGCTTTTTGAAAGCGATCGGAAAGCGGGCCCAACACAAACACGTTTAGCAGAGTGATTAGCACAATTACATTTAACAGGTTTCCTATAATGATAAATACCTTCAGCACCGAAGGGCTAAAAGATCCCTCCATGGCAAATCCTAAGACAATAAAGGTCACACCTATTATCATCATCAAAATGGATCGCTGCCACATTCTTTTGAAGTTAATATCACTGCTCCCTACTTTCATATAAAGTGAGATAAGCACAGGATTAATAACCAAAGCCACAAATAAGGAAGAGCCCAAAGTAATGATTAAGGTAATTGGTAATATTCCCATAAACTCTCCCACCATACCCGGCCAAAACACCATAGGTAGAAAAGCCGCTAAAGTAGTTGCCGTAGAGGCAATAACGGGCATGGCCACTTCTCCTACCCCTTTTCTGGTGGCCTCTAAAGGTTTCATGCCGGATTCCATCAACCGGTACACATTTTCCACCACCACGATACCATTGTCCACCAGCATACCCAAAGCCATAATTAAGGAAAACAAAACCATCATATTAATGGTGATCCCAAACACGGCAAGGATGTTGAATGTAATGAACATAGACAGGGGAATGGCTAATCCCACAAACATAGCATTGCGACTGCCTAAGAAGAAAAGGAGTACCAATACCACCAATATCACCCCGGAAATTATGTTGTTCTCCAAGCTGTTCACCATTTCTTCTGTCTGCACAGACTGATCATTGGTGATGACAATGTCTAAGTCTTCCGGAAAAACTTCTTCTTTGGCCTTGTCCAAAACTTCGTGGACTCGCTCCGTCAGAACCAACAAATTTTCACCACTACGTCGGATAACGTCTATCATTACCACCTGGTTCTCTCCCAGCCGAGCATAGCTCTCTTTCTCTTTGTAGGCAAATTCTATGCGGGCAATGTCGCCTAGATATACAATACTTTGTTCCTCATTTTTAACAACAATTCCTGCCAGCTGCTTTGGGTCATTGAATTCTCCTAAGATCCGAATGGTCCTTCTTTGACCATTGGTCAATACGTTTCCGCCGGAGATGGTAACGTTTTCGGCTTTAATGGCATTTTCAATGTCTTCAAAGTTTACTTGACGAGCCTCCATTTCATGGGGGTTGGCCATAATACGCAGTTCCTTTTCATCCACCCCTCTTATATCTACTCGACTTACTTCTGAGTATTTTTCAATTTCATCTTCCAGGTACTCTGCATAGTCGTTAAGCTCTTCCGTGCTGTAATTCCCAGACAGGTTTATATTGAGCATTGGAAATTCTGAAAAGTTCATTTCAAACACGTCAGGATCTTGGTCCAAATCAGTAGGAAGTTCCGTTTTTGCTTTATCCACGGCATCTTTGACCTTTTGCAAAGCCTCTTGTACATCGGTACCTGTAATAAATTCAATTATTATGGTGCTATAATCTTGCACAGAAGTGGACTTGATATTATCAATCTCGTCAATGGTATTAATCTCTTTCTCCAATGGTCTGGTAATAAGATTTTCCATATCTACCGGCGAGTTGCCAGGATGAGGAGTACCAACATAAATGGTGGGGATATCAACCTCTGGATAACTTTCCTTAGGTAAATTGATATAGGAACTAATCCCCAAAAACACAATCAACACACTTAACACCATTACAGAAGTGCTGTTGTTGAGGGCTAGGTTCGTTAGACCAAATTCTTTATCTAAATTCTTTTTGGATTGGGCCATGTAGCTTACAGGGTTTCGCGTTCTGCCAATTGTACTAGTGCGCCATCTGTTACGTCCCGATGACCTTCTTTAATGAGTTTCACTCCAGGATCAATTCCGTTAAGCACTTCGGTACGTGAATTGTAGGATTTTCCCAAACTAATATGGACTTTCTTTGCTTTAAGTTCTTCCGCTTCTTTGGTCAAAGTATAAACGTAATCTCCTTGATTATCCTGTTGGATAAGTCCACTGGGGACTACCACAGTTTCCCGTTGATAGTAGTCTCGGATTTTTAATATGGCTACTAAGTTTGGTTTGTAGGGAATCTCACTGGCGGGCAACACCACCTCAATTGAAAATGTGCGGTTTTGTGTATTGATCACTTGCCCAATAGAAGCGACTATTGACAACATTTCTTTTTCAAAAGAAGGAAAGTACAACTCCACGGAATCCCCTGCTTGCAGGTTACCTAAGTAGGATTCAGATACATCCGCCTCTATATGCATCTCATCTACACTAACAATGCGCATCAAGGGGATCCCTGGTTGCGCCATTTCGCCTTGTTTTGCTTGCACCTCGTCAACTACTCCACTAAAAGGTGCCACTATTCGATATTGCCTCAACTGGGATTGAGAGGTTGCTAATCGACGCTCTAAGCTTTCTTTGTTGTTTTTAGCCTCTAAGTATTGGATTTCCGAGCCTATGTTTTGCTTCCACAAACGAGCCCGTTTTTCAAAAACGGTTTGGGCCAAATCCAGGCTAGTTTGCAATTCTGCTATGGAATTTTGAAGAATGGCTCCATCCAGGTTTAACAGTTGTTGTCCCTTGCGAATTTTATCGCCTTCGCGCACGTATATTCTTTCTACTCTGCCCATGGCTTCAGCACTGATTTGTACATTCTTCCGGGAGGCCACCGACGCCCGTACTTCGAACTTGTGCTCGAATGCCTGGGGTTCTAAGGTCATGGTTGAAACCAATGTGTACAATCCGGAGGGTTCGGCATAGTCAGGGTCTTCCGTTTTAATCTCTTCTTCTAATGCCTGAATTTCTTCATTTAAGGTGACCAGTTGTCCTTTGAGTTCATCCAACTGGGCTTTTTTACTGTCAATTGAATTTTGCTCTCCACAGGCCGTCAGTAGCCCAATTAATACTAAATACTTCAGTTTCATTATTCTTCTGTTATTTCCGGTGTATCACTAGTAAATAATATCCCCAAGGCCTTTTCCACATCCACCTTGGCAATTAGTGCATCATAAAGTGCGCTAAAATAATTTGTTTGAGCCTCTTTGAAAGAGGATTCCGCATCCACTACTTCCAAATTGGATCCGACGCCTTCCTGGTATTTAATTCGAGTCACATCGTAGACTTCCTCCGCCAGTTTCATATTTTCTTGTTGTGCTTCCAAATTTTCTAAGCTACTGGCAAAATCGCCCCGAGCTTGTGCAACCTCTAGATCAATACTGTTTTTCAATTGGATAAACTGATTGTCAATCTTCGCTAGCTGCACGCGATTTTGTTGTACAATAAAACTCTTTCTTAAACCATCGAAAACCGGTATGTTTAGGCGAACACCAAATAAGCCATAATCCAGCCAACGGTCATTAAAATTGGTATACTCCGAACGGTCGTTGGTGGCTACATTCGCACCGACTGTGGCAAATGCACTTAGTTTTGGAATGTATTTTACCTGGTTGTTTTTTAAATCCAGTTGGGCCAATTCTCGGGTCGTGTGCAGCTGTCCATATTCGATGCGTTGGGCGTAATCAAACTTTCTCAATTCATAATTGTCATACTCAAAATCGATGTCTTGAATACTTTCAGCTAGTTGCAAAGGTTGAGCCAATGACATGCCCATTTGGTATTTTAATAACAGGTAAGAAAGATCTAATACCCTTTGAGTACGAGTTAATTGTGTGCGCACATTGTTAAACTGTACTTGGATTCTACTCACATCAATCTTTTCCGCGAAACCATTCGTGTACATGGCCTTAGTTTCGTTTAGTAGAGTATCCAATCGTTGGAAATTATTGTGCGTTAGATCAAGCGCAATCTGATTTACCAATACAGTGTAATATGCTTTGGTGATGGCCTCAGAAGCATCCACTTGGCTTTTTATATGATCTTTTTCTGCCAATAGTTTTACGGTCCTTGCTGCTTTCAGTCCTACAAAATAAGATCCATCAAAAAGCATTTGAGTGGCTGAAATGGTAGCAGTACCGTTATATTTTTGGCTAAATGGTATCGCCACAAACTGATCCAAGGCCGCATTTGGGTCAAAGATAATAGCGGGTAAGAATGCCTGTTGGATACTGAAGTAATTAGAATATTCAAAGCTGGCATCGATCTGTGGTAAACCGTCGGCTCTCGTTTCTCCGATTTGGGCCAAGGCAGTATTGCGATCCAAATCTGAATTTTGCACTTGGGTTTGATTCTTCAAACCATATTCCAAGCAATCCCTCAAAGTAAATCGCTCAGGAGTTTGAGCTGTTAGCGGGCCACTAAGGGCCACAAAAAAAATGACGGTTACTATTCCTAATCTATTTAGCGGTGAGCTCGACATGCGCTTGCTGATATTTTTTTAATAATTTTCTTCCTTTTTCTGATACCAACCCATTAAGGAAATGATCAAAAAGTTGTATTAATACGTCCTTAAAATCGAACATTTGGCGGTTGTATAGTTGGTTGTTTAAGGCCATTTCTATTTGTTCTACTCTTAGAATTGCCAGAATTCTTGGATTTATGTCTTTCCTAAAATAGCCTTCTTCAATCCCACTTATTAAGGTCTCCTCTAACGATCTCACATACACCTCTTCTTTGGATTCCAAGTATAAATTCCAAGCCTCATGATGGTATTTTTGCAAGTCGTATATTAATGAGGGATTCAAATCACTCATCTTCCTTCGCATACACAAGGACTCTTCTATCAATGTTTCTATGGCATTGGAGGTATTCGTTTTTATATCATATATTTCTTGTCGCTCCTGATCCAAATGCACCTTACTAACACTCACTACCAAGTCGTTTTTGTCCTTGAAATATTGATAAATGGTTTTTTTACTTATGGATAGATTTTTGGCTACATCATCCATGGTGATGCTTCGTATTCCGAATCTGGTGTACAAGTCGTGACTGACTTGTATTATTTTAGCGCGTATGTCCATATACTTTGGAAACTTTAACCATTCCCAAAGTTTCTAACGACTAGGGTCGGAAAAAGTTTAACGTCAGCTAAAATTTTTACTAGTATTTAATCAAGTAGAAGGCTAGAGCGGTAGTTATCACTACCAACAGGTAGAAAATGGCCACTTCCAAGGTAGTGAATCGACGTTCGATCCCGAACATCTCACGGACTGTATTGCTTAATAGGCGTTTCACGGTATTTATATATGGGCGGGTAAAATAGTAAAATGAATGATGTGACATTATCCCCTCTATTGGGGTATTTTCGTTATTTGCTTATACATAAGATGAGTAACAACAATATCAACACGAGTTGCACCAATTGAATCAGCATGCTGTGATCCTCCATGGCTTTTTTTATAATAGTGGGTACTTTCATGTTTTCCTTCCTCAATTATCCAAGAAAGGTCAAACGACATGCCAATAATCTATCT
>JAJCYK010000558.1 GCA_029262935.1 Cytophagales bacterium
CAGTACTGCGGTACCCCTAGCCCAAACCTTGCAAGAAGATTATCCCGAAGTAGAGTCTACCTTGAGAATAAATACCCCAGGGTCTGGTATTTTTCGTTTTGAAGGAGCAAATGGCGATATAACGCCATACCAAGAATCCCATGTCTTGGCGGCCGACTCCAATTTCTTCTCATTCTTCGGTTATAAACTGCAGGAAGGAAACCCAAAAAGCGCCCTGATTGGTAAAAACAAGGTAGTCCTGTCACCGCAAGCGTCTGAGAAAATTTTTGGGAAGCAATCAGCTCTAGGGCAAATCATTTTATACGGCGAAGATCGAACTCCCTTAGTGGTTACCGGAGTTATGCAAGAGCAGCCAAAAAATGCGCATTTCATGGTTGATTATTTGCTCTCAATGCACACCAACCCCAACATCAAGCAATTCGAATGGAGTTGGATTTGGAGCCAGGTGGTTACTTATGTCCGGCTTACTCCGCAAGCAAATATACCCGCAATGGAGCAAAAGCTCACCAGCTTAGCCAGTCGCTATACAGGAAGCACATTTACCCGCTTGGGTACTACATTCAATGATTTTATTAAAGGGAACAAATGGGAGTTTCAATTGCAACCGGTTCAGGATATTCACTTATACTCCAGTTTAATTGGTAATCGGTTGGGACCCGTGAGTGACATTATTTATGTGCGAATCTTTGGTATTACCGGGCTCTTAGTATTATTAATAGCTACGGTCAATTTTATCAACCTTTCCACTGCTCGTGGTTCAAAGCGGGCCAAAGAAGTAGGCGTTAAACAGGCCTTGGGAGCCACCAGGAGATCCCTGCTTACCCAATTTCAAATCGAGTCCTTGTTGGTAGTTGGTCTTTCTGGACTTTTAGGATTGTTAATAATGGAAGGGTTTCGATGGACCATGCTCCAGTTGCTCCAGTTCGAAATACCTTTGGTCTTATGGCAAAATGGATTCCTCATTTGGGCATTGCCTATGTTCTTACTGGTATTGGGATTTCTAGCCGGCTTATATCCTTCCATTTACCTGACTTCTTTTCGACCTACTCAGGTACTTAAAGGTCGCTTAACTACTGGCTTTAACCGAGCAAATTTACGTAACAGCCTCGTAGTATTTCAATTTACCATTGCCATTATGCTTTTAGCTTCAACTTTGGTGGTGTATCAGCAACTCCAATTTTTCCTAAACAAGGATTTGGGATTCAATAAAGAAAACCTAATCATCATTCATCAAGCAGATAAACTGGGGAATCACTTAGAATCTTATAAGGAGGAGCTCAGTAGTTACACGGAGGTAATCGACGCTTCTATTTCTATGATAACTCCAGGTCAAGGCAGCTATGAGGAACTTTTTAGTAAGGAAGGCAGCGAAGTTCAATTACCCATAGCCATGCTCAAAGTTGATGAGGACTTCATGGCTACTTGGGGGTTAAAGATTTCCGCCGGGCGCTATTTTGAAGAGGATCGAATATCGGATCAAAAAGGTGTAGTCTTAAATGAAACCGCCGCCAAACTATTGGGATGGGAGCCCTCCCAGGCCCTTGGTAATAGAATAAGATACACAGGAGATGGTATGGACCCCATGGAAGTGATTGGAGTAGTTAAAGATTTCCACTACCAATCCATGAGGGAAAACATAGCGCCGTTATTAATGCTTAACGTACGGGCCCCCATTTGGGGAGATCAAAGGGTGGTAGCCGTGAAATTTCATGGAGCCAAAACCGAAGCACTTGTAAACAAGTTAGAACATTCCTGGAATAGTAAAGTAGAAGCCACACCTTTTCAGTATTCGTTCTTCCAAGAGGAATGGGAATTCCAATACCGGGCTGAAAGTCAGATGGGTAGCCTGTTTGGCTTCTTTACCATACTGGCCATGATAATAGCTATCGTGGGTCTTATTGGGCTGGTGTCCTATTCGGTTGAACAAAGACGGCGAGAAATTAGCGTACGGAAAGTACTGGGCGCAAGTGTCCTACGCATATTAGGCCTCATGAATCGGCAATACTTAAAATTAATTTTGGTCGGTGTAGCGCTCGCCACACCTATTGGTTGGTGGGCACAACAAAATTGGCTGAATAATTTTGCTTATCACATTACTATCAGTCCCTGGACCTTTGTTATTGCTGGTGCAGTAACTATGGTTTTAGCGCTCACATGTGCTGGTTATTTATCGTTGCGTGCGGCTTTGGTAAATCCCGCAAGTGTACTGAAAGAAGAATAGAAAACCTAGTCTCAAATGGGACCTTAAATAGGAACAAATAACATGCTTAAGAACTACATAAACATCGCCATAAGAATTTTTAGAAAACATCCTTTGTTTACTCTGATTAATCTATTTGGGTTGACATTGGGTCTAACCTGTACTTTGTTCATCTTTCTATGGGTTCAGGATGAATTGACCTTTGACAGCTTTCATGAAAAAACGGAGCAGTTGTATCAAATAATTCGAGAAGAGTCCTATCCCGATGGGTCTTTTGACTACTTGACGGCAACTCCCGGATTGATGGGTCCTACGCTAAAGGAAGAATACGCGGAAATAACCAATACCTGTCGGGTAGGCTGGGATCAAGGCCATAGTGTGCGGTACAAAGATCAGTTACTCAAAAAGAGTGTACGATTCGTAGACCCTTCATTTTTTGAAATGTTTAACTATCAGGTCGCTGCAGGAAGCTTGTCGGGTGCTTTTCAAAAAGCCGAGGACGCAGTGATTACTAAAACTACCGCTAACGCCCTTTTTGGCAATGAAAACGCCGTAGGCAAAACTTTTCAATCACGCGATGCTGATAGTAATTTTGACTTAAAAGTTATCGCGGTGTTGGAGGATTTTCCTGCTAATACATTTATATACGGAGCAGACATTCTTATTCCTTATCAAGCGGCCGCTAAAAACTTTTCTTGGCTAAATGAATGGAGCGGCAATGCTTTGACTCTTTTTGTAGAATTGGCCGAAGGCACTCAGGTAACCGGACTTAACGAAGCGATTGCCGATATCGTAAGAAGAAATACGGACAATGAGACTTACGACGTTTATTTGCAGCCACTGGCAGACCGATACCTTTATGAGGATATTGAGCCAGTAAGAAAAGCCACTGGCAGGATTGTTTATGTAAAGCTGTTCATTATAATCGCTTTATTCATACTGATAATCGCCTGTATTAATTTTATGAATCTGGCAACTGCGAGGAGTGCCAGCCGGGTAAAAGAAATTGGGGTCAGAAAAGCTATAGGAGCCGGCAAAAAGCAGTTAATGGGTCAGTTTATTTCTGAGGCTGTACTGTTAGTTTTGAGTTCATCGTTGATGGCATTGCTGGCAACTTTCTTATTGCTCCCCGCCTTTAACCAACTAGCAGAAAAGGCCATTACTATTCCTTGGCAAAGTCTGGAGTTCTACATTGTGATACTGGGGATAGTACTGTTGACCTCGCTTTTAGCGGGTAGTTATCCAGCATTTTATCTCGCTTCCTTAAAGGCAGTAAATATTCTAAAAGGGCGGTGGGTAGGCAATGGCCTGGACCTTCCCGTTCGAAAAGTATTGGTAGTTTTTCAATTTGCTTTGTCCATTGTGCTGATGATAACGGCATGGGTAGTGTTTCAACAGATTCAATTTTTCAACAACAAAAACTTAGGCTTGGATAAAGAAAACGTTGTTTACTTTAATTCCACGCAAGAGATTCAATCACAACAGGAGATTTTTAGCAGACGACTTAATGAACACCCGTCAGTAGTATCCTCTACCTTCTCCAGATTTATTCCAACAGATGTTCAATTGGATACCAGCTCTCCTTCGTGGTCAGGGAAGGATGAAAATACTCAAATTGATTTCCAAATTCTATTTACCAGTTTGGATTTCTTAGAAACCACGCGGATTAAATTGATAGCCGGCAAGACCTTTCAATCTTTAGCCGATACTACCAAAATTCTGATCAATCGTACCGCCGCAGAGATAATGGGTAAAGATCAATTGGTGGGTGAACCCATTACTTTTTGGGGCAATCAAGTGGAAGTTATCGGAGTAGTTGAAGATTTTCATACCCAAAATTTAAGAGAGTCTCAAATGCCGGTGATTGTATGGCTTTACCCTGTTTGGACTGAGTATGCATTGGTGCGTATTGCCCCTGGAGCAGTTGATCAAACATTAGCCTCTATGGAGCAGTTATTTAAAGAATATTCACCAGACGATACCTTTGACTATCATTTCATGGATGAAACGATCGAGGCTACTTATACTAGTGAAAAAACCATCGGTAGACTGGCCTCGTTATTTACTGCATTAGCTATTGGAATCTCTTGCCTAGGACTGTTTGGCTTGGCTGCATTCAACTTTGAAAGGCGAAAGAAAGAAACAGGAATTCGCAAAGTACTGGGAGCCAACTTCAGTCAAATCATTTACCTTTTTAGTAAGGAATTTCTTTTACTGATTCTGATCGCACTTTTAATCGCGAGTCCGTTGTCCTGGTGGCTTTCTACCACCTGGCTGAATCAATACTCCTATCACACGTCATTTCACTGGAGTATCATAGTAGTGGTAGGGTTTGCTGCATTATTAATCGCACTAGTTACCATTGGCTGGCATGCTGTTAAAGCCGTGCGAGAGAATCCTGTGGACTCACTGAGAGACGACTAACTTATTTTAAATAAGACCTGAATGTTATTAAATAATTTAAAGATTGGGCTAAGGGTACTTTGGAAGGACAAGGCGCATTCCCTAATAAATATATTTGGTTTATGTGTAGGAATCACCTGTTGTATCCTTATTGCATTATATGTGCAGGACGAATGGACCTTTGACAAATTTCATGTAAACGCCGACAATACCTATCGGGCATTTGTGAAAGAGGATTGGGGAGACGGTGAGCAGTTTTTAAATACCACCACGGCTTTTCCTTTAGGGCCTGTCTTAAAAGAAAATTTCGCTGATGTAATATCGGAGGTGAGGATAGTACCTAAAAACACCACAGTTAAAATCGATGACCTTCAATACTCGGAATCTCTCTTTTTAGTAGGATCTGATTTCTTTGAGATGTTCTCATTTACTACGCTAAAAGGTAACTCTTCTAAGGCTTTACTAAACCAAAAAGCGACAGTAATTACCGAAACCATGGCATATAAATATTTTGGTGACAAAAACCCATTGGGTCGGACATTGGAAATGCAAATAGGGAACGAATATGAAGAGTTCGAAGTG
>JAJCYK010000559.1 GCA_029262935.1 Cytophagales bacterium
CCAAAACAAATGAAAATCTTCTCCTGGGGTGGTGAGATAGATACTGTGATGAGTTCTATGGATTCTTTGAAATACTATAAACACTTTCTACAAACAGGTTTCTTAGTACAGGATCCCCACACGGGACACATCAAAGCTTGGGTAGGAGGCATCAATCATAAGTACTTTAAATACGATCATGTTAAACAAGGAAAAAGACAACCCGGGTCTACTTTTAAACCCGTGGTATATGCCACCGCCATTGAGCAAGGGTATTCTCCTTGTTTCACTTTACGTGATGTACGGGTAACTTTTGACATCCCCGGTGGTAAATGGAGCCCAGAAAATTCTATGGGAAAATATACAGGTGAGCTGATGACCATTCGTAAAGCCATGTCCAATTCAGTCAATTCTATAACAGCCAGTATGATGCAAAAAGTGAAACCACCGGAAGTAGTGAAAATGGCTGGCCGGCTGGGTATTCAAAGCACCTTGGAAGCAGTGCCCGCGCTGTGTTTAGGAGTAAATGACGTATCTCTATTTGAGCTAGTGGGAGCCTATAGTACTTTTGTGAACAAGGGTACTCACATTACACCCTTTTTCATCACGCGAATCGAGGATAAAAATGGCAACATATTACAAGAATTTCCTCCTAAAACGTTTGAAGCCATTAATGAAGAAACCGCTTATATCATGATTCACATGTTGAAAGGAGCTATAGAGGAAGAAGGCGGATCGGCATTGGGATTGAGCTATGAAGTCCGTGCTGGCAATGAAATTGGCGCCAAGACGGGGACTACTCAAAATGCCTCGGATGGATGGTTTGTCGGGGTAACCAAAGACCTCGTAGCGGGCGCTTGGGTGGGTGGTGACGATCGTAGCATTCATTTCAGGGACTGGCCATCAGGGCAAGGATCCCGTACCGCCAGGCCCATTTGGAATAGCTTTATGGAAAAAGTATACCGAGACAAGTCCACCGGCATAGAAAAAGGACCATTTCCCAGACCTTTGCGTAGGTTATCCGTTGAAACAGATTGTGATCAATACGAGGATTTAAATCCAGTATCCGATTCCTTGAATGTTGATCTTCCAGGTAACAGTACCGATGTAGATGATATCAGATAGTAATCACTTTACCGGCTAACCTATGGCCGATAGTTCATACAGCAAAGAACAAATTAGTAGATTACCCCATCAGCCAGGGGTGTATCGCTTCCTCAATAAAGAACTGAAAGTGATCTATGTTGGTAAGGCAAAGGACTTGAAAAAGAGGGTCTCCAGCTATTTTAATAAGTCAAGTGTCCCCAATAGGAAGACCTTACGAATGGTTTGGGAGGTTGGAAGCATCGAGTGTACGGTAGTAAACTCCGAGTTTGATGCTTTATTATTGGAGAACAATCTCATAAAGCAATACCTTCCCAAGTACAACATCCGGTTAAAAGACGATAAGAGTTTTCCGTACATCTGGATACCGGAGGAGCGCTTTCCGCGCATTATTCCAATTCGCAATAAACAAAATTACCAGGGCACCTTTTTTGGTCCTTACGCCAATGTGGTGGCCATGAAAAGCGTACTGGATCTTTTACGCAAATTGTATACCATTCGTACCTGCAAATACAATCTTAGTAAAGAGAATATTAACAAAGGAAAGTTTAAAGTTTGCCTGGAGTACCATCTCGGTAATTGTCAGGGGCCTTGCGAAAACCTGCAAACCGAAGAGAGCTATATAAAGGATATTACTCAAGCCAAAAACATTCTAAAAGGTCGTCTGGGAATGGTCAAGACATACTTCAAAGAAAAAATGTACGAGGCCTCCGAATCTTTGAATTTTGAAGCGGCACAAAGCATGAAAGAACGGCTGGAGTTGTTGGAAAAATTTCAAGCCCGTACTACTATTGTTAATCCCAAACTGGGAGAAATAGATGTTTTCTGCATCTTTTCAGACGACAAACTGTTCTTTTTTAATTACATGAAAGTCCGTCATGGATCTATAGAATTAAGTCAATCGTCGGAGGTAAGAAAAAAACTTGATGAACAGGAAGATGAGGTCTTACCCAAACTCCTATTTGAAATGCGGCAACGTTATGAAAGCAAAGCCAAGGATGTGTTTGTCAATATTCCAGTCGATTTGAGTTTGGAAGGAGTGGAAGTTTCGATACCGAAAATTGGCGACAAAAAGAAGTTGGTGGATCTGGCCCTGAAAAATACCTTATACCATAAAAAGAAATACTACGAGAATAAAGAACAAGACAGTTTGCGAAAAGACCGGGTATTGGAGATCCTTAAGAAGGACCTTAATTTGAAATCCTTACCTCGGCATATTGAATGTTTTGATAATTCCAACATTCAGGGTGCTTTCCCAGTGGCTTCCATGGTACATTTTAAAAATGGGAAGCCGGCCAAGAAAGAATACCGTCATTACAACATTAAAACCGTACAGGGGCCTGATGATTTTGCCTCAATGCACGAAGTTACTTTTAGGCGATATCAACGATTACAGACCGAGCGACTGCCTTTGCCTGATCTAATTGTAATTGATGGAGGTAAAGGACAGTTAAGTGCCGCTTGTCAGGCACTAAAAGAACTAGGTGTGTATGGCCAGATCCCAATTATCGGAATTGCCAAAAGGTTGGAAGAA
>JAJCYK010000560.1 GCA_029262935.1 Cytophagales bacterium
CTTGATGCAAGAATTTGGTCATGAGCAAGTCGTCTTTTGTAATGATCCGAAAACCGGTTTGCAAGCCATTATAGCTTTGCACAATACCACTTTGGGCCCTGGAATGGGCGGAACCCGTATGTGGAATTACGCAAGTCATCAGGAAGCCGTGATTGATGCACTACGATTGTCTCGCGGCATGACTTACAAAAATGCGATCGCAGGGTTAAACATTGGTGGGGGTAAGGCTGTAATCATAGGTAGTCCAGCTAACAAAACTGAGGCTATGTTACGACGATTTGGACGTTTTATCGATTCTATGGGTGGCCGTTATGTTACCGCTGAGGATGTCGGAATGACTACTCAGGATATGGAATACATTGCTATGGAAACTTCGTCTGTTACTGGCCTCTCAGAAGCATACGGAGGAGGTGGGGACCCCTCACCCGTCACGGCTTACGGGGTATATATGGGTATGAAAGCTGCTGCTAAAAAAGCTTACGGCTCGGATAGCTTAAATAACAAGCGTATTTGGGTACAAGGAACAGGTAGTGTTGGGGGTAACTTGGTAAAATTGGTAACGGAAGAGGGGGCCAAAGTGTTCATTTCCGATGTAGATGAGGAATGTGTTTTGAATGTTGCAAAACGCTACCAAGCTGAAATAATACCTGCGTCCAGCTCCATGGACTTGGAAGTTGATATTTACGCACCTTGTGCCTTGGGAGCTACCCTAACGAATGAGTCGATTCCTCAATTGAAGTGTCAGCTTATTGCTGGTGGCGCCAACAACCAATTGGAAGATGAATCTATTCACGCACAAATGTTAAAGGATCGCGGCATCATTTACGCCCCGGACTTTTTAATAAATTCAGGTGGTATTATAAACGTATACTTGGAGTATAAAGGAAACTACAACCGGGAGCTGGCATATGAGAAAACGGAAGCCATTTACAAAATATGCTTGGATTTGATCAACCGTTCAGAAAGTACGGGAATAACGACTCATGCAGCAGCAGTCCAAATTGCCGAGGACCGAATTAGTGAAATAAGTACAGTCAAAACAGCATATTAAAGGAACTTACTCCATTTAGAGGACATGTTGAACAGAAGGAATTTGCGAATTAAAGCCATGCAGACTTTATTTGCTTTGCATCAGTGCCAGAAGTCCAATCAAGAACTAGCTTGGGCCGAGCTCTTGCACACCGTTATTGAGTCAAGGGAGGAAGAACCAACGGTTTTGGACAGCCCAGCGATCGAGGAACCCGAGCCATCGCCTGAACCTGAGCCCGACCTTAAAGCAGAGGAGTCCTTGGAAAATATTGAGGAACTGCCACCTCCCGATCCAGATCCCATTACGGAGCCAGAAGTTCTAACGGAAGAGGAAATAAAAGAACGTCGATTGCTAAGAGAAGCTTTAATGACCCAGTTAAAGGTCACACCGGATGCGCTGCCTGAGGGAACCCTGGCGGAAGTGGAAGAGGCCATTTCCTTAGTGGTATTGCAGTACCATCAACAAGTAGGAAGGGATCTTAATCATCTAAGAAAGCGAATGTTGAAAGAGGTGGAGGGCGTTCATCAGTTGTACTTGTGGGTATTGGCTTTGCCCTTAGCCCTGACGGAATTCGAAGCTCAGGCATTGACTAAAAAACCACTTACTCCGAACAAAGTGGTGCCACGATATTTGGTGGATAACGAAGCTTTAGTAATTTTAGAAAAACGCCTTAAAGGAGTGCCCTGGCCTTCATGGAATCCCTATACGGAAAGGTTATCACAGTGGTACAAAGAATTCAAACAAAATGAAACTCTAGCTACTGCTTTTAAGGAGCGCGAGTCAGGCTTAACTGGGGATATAAAATTATTGAGATACATTTTCAAATCAGTGCTCTGGAAAAGCCAAACGCTGCAGGACTTTTTTGAAGAATACGATATGGGTTGGAATGAAAATAAGGATATTATTAAGAGTCTCGTAAATAAAACGCTTAAATCAATTAATAAAGATGGAGTTGAGTTGGCTCCATTGTCTTATCAATGGGAGGACGACAAACAATTTTTCGAAGACATTTTTGACTGGACTATAGAACGTGAATTTTGGGCCGAAGAATTGATTGCCAAACACGCTAAAAATTGGGACATGGAACGCATCGCACAATTGGATATGGTACTGCTTAAAATGGCTCTTAGCGAGATGATAAAATTCCCCAGTATCCCTGTTAAAGTAACAATTAATGAATATATTGAAATATCAAAAAGGTACAGCACCCCTAACAGTAAAAAGTTCATCAACGGTATTTTGGATGTCTTGGCCAATGAATTAATGGCAGACGGAACCATTAAGAAAAGTGGCCGTGGGTTAATTGATAACAAATAATTGAGCAGTTATGAGTAAGACTACAGACAACCTACTTTGCTTTTTAACCGGAGCTGCAGCAGGCGCTATTTTGGGCATTCTTTATGCACCTGATAAGGGAACTAACACCCGAGAGAAATTGGCGTTTAAACTGGATAAGTACAAGCAGCAATTAGAGGAATTGCTTGAAGACATTGTCGAGGGCAAAGATTTGCCGATTACCAGCAATGCGCGATCGGAGGGAGAAAAGGTAATCCAGGACACGAAACAAAAAGCGGAGAAGTTACTCGAGGACGTGGACGAGTTGATTGGGCAAATAAGGGAAAAAAAATAGTATGCAAAAAGTTACGTTAATCACAGGCGACGGCATTGGGCCTGAAATAACCGTCTCAGTAAAAGATATATTCTCGGCTATGGGTGTGCCTATAGTTTGGGAAGAAGTCAATGCGGGGATCACCAGTTTGGAACAAGGGAATGAGTTAATACCGAAATCCTTGATCGATTCAGTCAAAGAAAACAAGGTAGCTTTGAAAGGTCCAATAACGACACCTGTCGGTAAAGGGATTCAACGTCTAAATGTTCAATTGAGGCAGATGTTTGATTTGTATCAAAATGTTCGTCCTTGCCGGTCCACTTTTGGGATTGATTCTAAATTTGACAATGTAAACACGGTATTATTTAGAGAAAATACAGAA
>JAJCYK010000561.1 GCA_029262935.1 Cytophagales bacterium
ATCGGAATGAACCGCGGTATTGCCTGATAGAAGCCGCACATCTGTGGTTCTAATCTTATTTGCTACTGCATCATTTGGGCAATCACCAGCTCTAAATATATTACCGTATTTGCGCATTACCGGACCCACATATCTTTGTCTAAACTCTATCATGATATCACTTTTTTCTTCTTGCAAACGAGATACCAGATCAGACATAAGTCGGTCGACTGCCTCATTGACACTGGCATGATCCCTACCGTTTTCCAAAGTGAATTCTGTCTGTTCGAAAGCCTTAAATTGATCAATGAAGTCCAACTTAAAACCGTCCAAGTCCCAATCTCGAAGTGCGTTTATGTAAGTCTCTATTAAATAGGTCCTTACTTCTGGGTATCGTGGGTCCAAAACCGCAGCACCCCACCCTTGATTTTCGGATAAAAACTTGCCATTAAATTTTTTATAGGCTTGCGATTTGGCACCTACCAATGGGACAGAATACCAGAGTAGTAATTTCATACCGGTGGTATGCACTTGATCCACAAACTCCTTCATTTTAGGAATCCTTTCCGGCTTCCAATCTCCTGAATAAGCATAACCCCGATTACTGTCGAAGGTTTGCCACCCATCATCAATAATGATGCTGCGATAGCCCATCGCATAGGCTAATTTACACTCTTCCAAAAGTTGCTCTTCATCCAGGCTTTGATGGTAACTGTACCAGGTGGAATACATGGGGGTTATTGCCAAATCTGGAACCTGTAATGGTTTTAAGTTTTCAAAACTAGACCACCAGTCACTTACTCCAGATAGTGCCACTTCATAGGGCACGGATCGAGAATCGAACAATATGGAGGTTTTGTACTCCTGTTGGGCTCCTTGAGGTTCAGAAAATAGCTTAACTGAACAAATAATGGAACTTTCCTCTTCTCTTAATCCGGCATGTAGCCTTACGGTATTAATGGCTTCAGAAACCGCAAAGGTGTGCGTATTCATATCGTCGTAACCAAATAGGTTTATGACGGGCGCTTCAACCGCTGCCCTGGATTGGACAATGTCATTTTCCCAATCAGGACGAATGCTTTTATTAAAATAAGCATTTGCAAACCAGGTCCCCTTCACATTAATGGCAGGTACTTTCCAGGTTAGGGTTAATGGTGGAATCTGCCGGTCTCCGTTCCCCTGGATGGCCAAATCCAATCTGGAAAGGTCTTTCTCTACCATGGTGACTCGCCAGTCATACTTAAATCCCGGATCCTCGCCAGTCACTGATAAAGTAAGATTGGGTGAGGCGATCTGTATGGAGCGATCCGCTTGGGCTGTCAGCTGAAAATGGGAAGAAATTACTAAAATTAAGATCCAAATAAAAAGTTTGTCATTCACCATAGGTATATTTTTAAAGCAAAACTTTTGCAGTAATTTTCTCTCCAGGTTCTACTGAGTATTCGATCTGGCAAATTTCTTTTCCAGTGGCCGTTACACCAATACGAGCTTGTAGTTCCACTCCTTTTATAGTTACAATTGATCTCCCACTGGGGAAGGTCGCTTTCCAATTTATAGGTAAACTCGTACGGTTTTCGAACATAGTCTTGTAAGCACCAAAATGAGTAACGTTGACCATGCCATCGAAGATCGGAATGTTCTCGAACCCTATATGTACCGTGGCGGCTGTCATTCTAGGAAAAGTCATAACACTGTGGGTTACTGCATCACTATTAACACCCATGATACCTTCCAACAAAGCCTCAACTACTGCATATGACACCTCCGGGTACTCCCGTCTATTTTTATTATCCGCAGTCATATCCATTATCTCCTCATAGGCCCGTTCATTCTCGTCCTCTTGGTAAAACAACCGAGGCAGGTAGGACTGACTTTCAATATTGATAGATTTACGGGTTAGCAAATGTTCCAATGAGCGTTTGTGTTGTTTCTGGGATTGATAAATCCCAGATTGTAAAACGTATCGAGACGGGTTGCTTTGGTAAGATCCATCCATAAGTTTGGATGAATAATAATTTTGCTCGGTAGTGTCCCACCACTGCTTGTTAAATAGATCACTTAGTTGCTTAGCAGTAGCATAGACTGCTTCCTTTTCACTTTCCAAGCCTCTTAGCTTTTGAAGTGTTCCATAAGTTTTATAAGCCTGGAATTGAAGACAAAGCAGGTCAGATCCCAAGTATAGTTTTAAAGGCGAGGCTTCGCCGTAACTAGGAAGACCCCGACTATAATGAAAGCTATTGGCGGTATCCAAAGGGGGCAATAGGTTTAGGTAACGATCTCTATGCATCACGGAATCCGGGCCCAACTGCCAGGTTTCGATGTAATCATTCATGGTACGATCATAAAAATTCACAAAAACCGAATCCTCCAAATAATCGCGATCTCCCGTTAGCAGGTATTGCTTCCAACAGGCGATTAGTACATCAAAGTTTGCCGGGAGGTTGTACCAAAATGCTTCGTCGCTTTCATAATCCACAGGAGCAGGTTGGTCATATTTGTTAATCTCCCAATAGCTACACCAATCCCTGGATTCCGAAATGTTTTCGGCGAATTTATACAACATGTTCTTTGTGTGCTCCTGCAATCCCAGATAATGAGCGCCCACACTTTGATGAGAAACGTCCCGCATACAAAAAGCTTCTCGGTTAGGTAAAGCTGCCTCATACCATTTGCCCACAGGGTCATCTCCGGAGTGGACATACGCCAAAGCTTGTTGAACCGCCCAATCGAACCTCTTTGCCAAAACACTATCGGTCGTATTCAATATTAACCCTCCGGGAACCGTGGACACTTCAATTACCTTTGGCGGTTTAAGAGGTTCATAAGTGGTTTCAGAGCAAGACAGCCCAAAGAATAGCCACAAAATAGCCCCTCCATGGAGGTAGGTTCGGAATATTATAAAAATACCAGCCCTTTTTTTCATGGCACTTCGATTAATTCTGGCTTAGCAGATCTCTTTTCACTTAATGACCCTGAGAGCTGTGGAAAGGTTTTTCTAAGCTTATCATACTCCGGATTTACCGCTTGATCACCCCATATTCCTAACATGTACTTCAACCCTTCGTCGCTCTCTTCAAATTGCCCTTGATCATTCGTTTGTCGAATCCAATCGTCCAAAATCGTCCGGTAGATTTGTAGTGTTTCACTAAAGTTCGTGGAATCTGCCAGGTTAATTGTTTCAAAAGGATCATCAACTAAGGAATACAGTTCTTCCGAAGGCCTAGGCATTTGGAAGATGCGTGCTTGGAGGTCATTCAATTTACCTTCTTCAAAAAGTTGCCTAAATTGTTTTGTTGATGCCCATTCATCTCGATAATTAGGTTGTAAAAGCGCGCGATCGGTTTTGAAATTACGGATGTATTTGAACTTGTTGCTGCGTACAGAACGAATCCTATCTATAGTGAAGTCACATCTATCTCTAACAGAAATAATAAACTCATGTGGCTTGTAATCTTCTGCCAGTAGATCTTTCCCGTCAAGGTAGCGGGGTAATTCAATGCCAGCAAGGGATAAAGATGTAGGGCCAAGATCCAACAAGTTCACCAATGCATCATTTACTTTTCCAACTTGACCATTCTCAGAGGAAAAGTCAGTCATTATAAACGGAACCTGTAACCCACCATCATAAAGAAACTGCTTATGTCTCAGCGCTCTCATCCCGTGATCTGCAAAAAAGAACACGACAGTATTTTCCAACACCCCATCTTCTTTTAAGCGTTTCAGGATATCGCCCACTTCATTGTCCGTAATTTGATGTGAAGCGATATAGTCCGCCCACTCCTGTTTCAGTGTGGAATCCTGGGGATAATAGGGTGGTAGTGATACTTTGGCAGGGTCTACTTCTGAGTTAATTAGGCTATCAAAACTTTTCCCATAAATATGCTTGCCTCCCCTAAGCTGGATTTGACCAAAAAACGGTTGATTGGGATCTTTACGGTCTGTCCAATCTATCTTGCGACCTGAATTGCCGTATAAAGGGTGTACAGTATAAGACCCTTCGTATAAATCTTCGCGATCATACCAGAAGTTGTAGTCGTCCTTTCCATGATTGAACGTAAAATATCCCGCATCTTTGAACAATTCTGGAATCGTTTTTACACTATCAGGCAAATATATTGCAGAAGCTTCAGTCCTGGAACTATGATGGTTGTGTACTCCAATGGTGGTTGGCATGATTCCGGTGATCATTGCGGAACGGACTGGTGAGCAGACAGGTCCATGGCTTACGACATTCGTAAATAACACGCCATCAGCGGCTAATTGGTCTAAGTAAGGTGTTAGCGCCAATTCATTGCCATAACATCCCAAATCCGGAGAAATGTCTTCTACATATATCCATAGGATATTTGGTTTTATTTGTGGTGCATCTACCGCTGGAGTACCACAACCCGATAATAGGAAGGCAAATACCAAAGGAACTATTAATTGTTTAAAATCGAAAATTTTTAAAAACCCATCCATAGTCAATAGCCTTATTGTTCGTTTAGTTTGGATACTGTGAAAGCACCAATCAGTTTACCCTGTCTTATTCCATCCTCTATGGCAGGCATATAATGAATGCCTCCGTATAACCTACTAATCGCAGCCTCTTCGGATGCAGCAATGAATGAATCAAAATGCCTGGTGGGTAACCCATATGGGACCTCCGTTGAATCCGAAAAGGCATAATTCTCTCCAAATAAATCAGTAAGCATTACAGCTGCACTTCCCGATGCTACGCTATGCCCACTCGTATGTTCGGGAAATGCCGGTGTTTGTAATATTGGTTTCCATTGTGGATCTATATATTGATTGATATAAGTTTCAGGGCGGATGAGATTGCTGCGATACTTCTCGTTCCAACAACTTATGAAGGCATCTGCAATTGTGACACTTACTTTGGACATTACTTCAGTTGCCCGCAACATTCCTCCATTTTCTGCTTCCAAAGCTTGTGCGGCAATATGAATCCAATGGCCCCCTGGAGAAATTTGTTGCTGATAATACATAACGTGTCCTTGGGTATAGGAAATATTGGGGTTGCAATCCCAAAACTTTGCTATAGCCAGACGCTCGTCGTCTAAGTCCTTTACTGTCTCATATACTTCCAATGTCCCTTCATAAAATGGGCTTCCTGGTACCGTATCAAAAGCTGTCGGAGAGCCAGGATCAAACTGGCTTACTGAATCTAACAAGAAAGGCCGAAGGGTGTTCCAATGAGGTTCAATGGCATCCATATAATCAGGAGGTGTTGGCTTCCACAAACCAGGTTGGTTAGTAACCGTATAGCGGGACAATGCAGTACGTTGATTGTAACCATCCTGATCAGCCCAGGTTAGGATGTGATTTCCCATTGCTCTGCCAAAAGCAAGGCTGGCCTTCCTAACCTCGCGGTCGATCCCGATCTTTTGTATTTCCTTTAAATACGCTTCTTCCAACGCTACTATTTTCGGGCCATTGTAAACCAATTGCTGAGCCACAGTACTAAAAGCAATGATAGAAGCTAACGGTAAAAATACGTGTTCACCGGGGACGGGCTCTATGATGGTTAATTCATGTAATGTTCTAGCTAAAGACGGGTACGCTTCAGGGCTTGCCTGGGACATGACCTCATAAGCTGCCACATTGGTATATGCGTAAATACGGCTCGCCTGAGGAGGCGTAAAAATGTCCGCAATAATAACGGCAGTTAAATTTCGATTCCATTGCACTAATTGATTGCTAGAGAAGTCCTGAAGGGCTTGCTCGTTGTGTGATTCACATGAAAGTGCAACGATCAGAATAAATCCGAAAACCCATTTTAAATTCTTAGCTTTATTCATTTAATTACCAATTACTTAAGGTTCTAACTTCGCCTCTGAATGTAGTGGCCTTAATCTGACTATAATTCAATTTTAACAACTTTCTTGACGTCTGACTAAGGTATGTTGAGCCGTAATACAGTTCCATTTTCCGTGTTTGCCCGGTACTAAGTGTCACGTGTAAAACAGCATCCATGGGTAAGGGTTCGATTAGTTGATTTCGCTGGCTAACTAATACCTTACAGAAATCGGAATTGTTACCTATCACCAACAATTGTTGATCAGCCTGTTGTACCGTAACCACACTTTTGGCATCTCCTTTATTTACTAAACCACTGGCAGCTGCAGGCATGGGTACCCACCCGCCAACTCCATCATTTAATAACACTAAACCTAAAGAGCCATCATACCTTCCTGTAGAAACTTCAGTACTGTACGAATTCCCTACTAAAACCACATCCAAAAGGCCATCCTCGTTAAAGTCCTCCACCAGCATTCCAAAAATAGGTGCTAACTGTGCTTGCCAAGGCAGAGGGGAAGTTCGAAAGCCTTCATCCCCTAGATTTTCAATATAGGTGGATTCAAATACTTTTGCGCGTACTATAAATGCATCCTTCAACTCTTCTTTTAAAAATGACTGCTCAAAGTCTGCTTCTGCATAGTCCTGGTAAGTCTTGAACCTGGCACGCATGGCATTGATTTGCTTTATCAGATCGTCCCTGGTATGAGTAATGTGATTGACGCCG
>JAJCYK010000562.1 GCA_029262935.1 Cytophagales bacterium
AGCAATTATCCTAATACCAAAATTTTGTTGAAGCACATCATCTCGGCTAAACAACACAGGCGCCCGTGGGTCCCAATAGGCACCCGCTATTAATATATCTGCGTGATGCGCAAATCTTTCAAAGCTACTATCATAGGCTTCAGGAGATTCAAAAAATTCTTTTCGATTAAACTCCTCACCCGATTTGGAGACATGGTAATCGCGACTGTTTAATTGAGTATATACGGGACCTTCAAAGAACTTATCCACAAAATGGCTAGGGTTTACATGCCTTATACCCATGCCGTTCAAAACTTCCATAGCTCCTTTAGCTACTCGTCCTCCGCCAGTTATCACAATCTTTATAGGTGGCAAGTTGATTTTCTTATACTCACTAGTAAGATCTTCCAGGTCAAAACATTGATGCGCGCGGCGAATATCAAAGAGACTGTACCGTTGACCATAAGCCCAGATACTATTATAGGCGCCCACAATACCAGCATAACGACCAAAAGCAAGCAAGCGCTTACCGGCGGCATTGGTTAGGCATTCATAGTCAATTAAAGTGATGTTTTGATCTAGTATGGTTTTTAAAAGAGCTTGATTGTAAGCCTGCTTTTTAATGGTATGAGAAAAGAAGAAATAGGTTTTATCGGAGATTAATTCCGGAATGGGTACTTCCTTCACTCCAAGCAAAACTTGGCAGGAACTTATATCATCCTCCACCGGTATACCAGCGGCTCGATACTCATCATCAGAATAGGCCCTAATTTCACTTGATTGGCAAACGATTTCAACCCCTGGGAAATGCTGAACGATATGTTGAGCGGAGCTTGGCGCCAAGGGCACACGACGGTCAATGGGTACTTTTCCTTCACGGATTAGCCCAATGCGTAATTTTTCCATATAAAGATTAACTTTCCAGGAATTCACCCAATAGGGATCCTCCTTCTTTTTTTCGGTTGGCGCCTGCGGGAGCAATGGCTTGAATTAATTTCCTGATTGGCATCGACTGCAACCACACTTTTCCTGTTCCTTTGAGGGTAGCTAAAAATATTCCTTCACCCCCAAAGACCATAGACTTCAAACTACCAGCTTTTTCTATATCATATTGTATCTGGGGTTCAAAAGCAACTATGCAGCTGGTATCCACTCGTAAGGTTTCATCGTTTAATTCCCTTTCAATTACGGTACCTCCGGCATGAACGAATGCCATACCATCTCCTTGCAATTTTTGTAGAATGAAACCTTCTCCACCAAAAAGTCCGCTTCCTAATTTTTTATTAAAAGTTATGGAGATTTTAGTACCCAGAGCCGCACAAAGGAATCCGTCTCTTTGCACGATAATCTCTTGTTGCTTACACTTTTGCAAATCTATGGGTATCACAGTTCCCGGATATGGCGCGGCAAATGCCACATGAGCTTTACCATTTCCTTGATTAGTGAAATGGGTCATAAAAACGGATTCTCCGGTAAGCAACCGCGAACCCGCAGAAAGCAATTTACCCAAGACGCCTTGCTTTGGGTCGGATCCGTCTCCCATTTTGGTATCAAAACCAACTCCGGTTTCCATATAAAGCATAGTGCCTGCTTCTGCTACCACCGTTTCGTTAGGGTCCAACCCTACTTCAACAATTTGAATGCTCTCGCCAATTATTTGGTAGTCTACTTCGTGTGATCTCATTGTTCGTCAGGGTTTTCGGTGGATTCTGATGCTTCGTCAGTTGATGGTTTAGCATTACCTGGTAAATCCTCCCTGTCCCGCAGTTTTTTGTCATCCACTGTTCGATTCAAGAACTCATTAATTTTGTCAATATCAAAGTTAGTTTTGATTTCTCCAAAAGTATCAATTTCAATATCAAAACCTTCCAACTCCTCATTCACTTTAGGTTTACCCTGTTCTTTTGAGATTCTCTTCCTTGGTTTCTTAGCCATACAATTTTTGGTTAAATGCTGTTAAACTTTTTAATAGCCACTGCTATTCTAGACTGGGTCTCTGATTGACCCAAAATCTCCATAGTCTCCATGAGATCAGGGCCCTTAGCGACCCCGGTCAATGCGATTCTTAATGCTGGCATTACTTTCCCAAAGCCCCAAGCAGCTTTTTCCAATTGTTCTTTTAATAAATCGTGAAGCGTCTCTTTACTGTAGCTTTCCAAACTGCTGAACTTTTCACTGTAGTTTTCTAAGAACAAAGCTGTTTCCTGGTCCCATTTCTTTTGAATTACTGCCATATCATATTCAGACGGGGGTAGAAACAAGAATTTGCTTTCATTCCATAAGTCTTCTGAAAACGAAATACGATCCTTTACTAAGTTAATAGCGCCTGATATTTTTTGATCATTAATAGGGATACCAGCGCCTGCTAAATGCTCTTCTATAACCGCTTGTAGTTCTTCAGGTGACTTTTGACGAAGGTATTGCTGATTAAACCATTGGGCCTTTGCTATATCAAACTTGGCACCAGATTTGACAATCCTTTCTAAAGAAAAAGAGGCTACTAATTCGTTTACGGAAAACAATTCACTATCGTTTCCTGGATTCCATCCTAAAAGCGCCAGAAAATTCAACATGGCTTCAGGAAGGTAGCCTCTTTCGCGAAACCCTTCGCTGGTTTCTCCACTTTTTGGGTCACTCCAGTTCAAAGGAAAAATAGGGAATCCTAAACGATCCGCGTCCCGTTTGCTCAACTTCCCATTGCCGTCTGGCTTTAAAATCAAAGGTAGATGTGCAAACGCAGGCATTTCCTCACTCCAGCCCAGATAACGGTATAGTAGTACATGTAAGGGAGCTGAGGGTAACCATTCTTCACCTCTAATAACATGAGAAATACCCATTAAGTGATCATCCACCACATTAGCTAGGTGGTATGTGGGCAATCCTCCAGATTTAAGGATGACCTTATCATCTAAAGTGGATCCGTGAACCTTGACCCAACCACGGATCAGGTCCTCAAAACGAATTTCTTCTTTAGGAGGTATCTTAATTCTTACCACATAGGGGACACCTTCGGCGATGAGTTTTTTTACTTCACTTTCAGGGAGTGATAGAGAATTACGCATAGATACCCGGGTAACGCTGTTGTACTGCTGGTTTGCGACCTTGGCTTCTTTAAGCCTTTGACGCATAGCATCTAGTTCCTCCGCTGTATCAAAAGCGTAGTATGCTTTTCCCTCATCCAACAATTGTTGAGCATACTGCTGATAAATTGCAGCTCTTTCACTTTGCCGATAGGGGGTATGCGGACCGCCTCGTTGCGAGCTTTCGTCAGGCGCAATACCCAACCACTCCAAGGCTTCTACAATGTAAGCTTCGGCTCCTGGAACCAATCGAGATTGATCCGTATCCTCAATACGTAAGATGAATACGCCATCCTTTTGTTTGGCGTAAAGGTAATTGTATAAGGCAGTTCGTAAACCCCCAATGTGCAAAGCCCCAGTCGGACTGGGGGCGAAACGAACACGTACGTTTGAATTCATAATATCTGTTGCAATTGCCTGGCAAAATTATAGAAATAGCGCTACACCACCAAGCCCAAGAAATGCTCAGCTATTTTTGAGCTATACAACTTATTTCGACATTAACATCTTTTGGCAATCTACGTACTTCAACCGTTTCTCTTGCCGGTGGTTGATCCCCAAAATATGACCCATACACGTCGTTTATTTTCTAAAAATCGTTCATGTAGCTGAATAAGATGGAGCACTTGATTACATGATCAAAAGTAATGCCACCTTCTTCTAGTATAGCTCCTAAGTTTCTCATCACTTGATGAGTCTCCAGTTGAATGTTTCCGTCAATAAGTTCATTTGACTTGGGGTCAATGGCCACTTGACCGGATACAAAGAGCATAGATCCAGCCCAAACGGCTTGACTATAAGGTCCAATTGGGGCTGGGGCCTGTGAAGAATATATGACGGTTTTACTATTCATGGCATATTACTATTTAATGTGTATTTTTAATCTGTTAACTTCAATTATGAAAGTATTAGTCGTTGGGAACCCCCAATCACACGAGGAATTTAAGTCAAAATTTAAGGACTACCAGCCAACAAGATATAAAATTTCGGCAGAGCTGTCTCCGGAGGATGTAAAGGAGGCTGATGTAGTCTTTGACTTTTCCACTGATGAACTTGCGCACGGGAATCTTTACCTTGAAAATGGTGAAATATGTTTGTTTATAAACAGCGTCAAATCCACCTTACTACAGGTGCAACAAGATCATGACTGGAAGCAAGTTTTAGTGGGCTTCAACGGTATTCCCAGTCTTTTTAATCGACCGCTGTTAGAACTTACTTTGGTTGATGCATCCCATGAAAGCAAACTACATGAAGTTTGTAAGACTTTAGATACGGAATACGTCCTGGTGGCGGACCGGGTAGGTATGGTTACTCCTCGAGTGATCTGTATGATCATAAATGAGGCCTTCTACACGGTTCAAGAAGGAACTGCCACGGCATCCGATATTAATCTAGGCATGAAATTAGGCACTCGATATCCTAGT
>JAJCYK010000563.1 GCA_029262935.1 Cytophagales bacterium
TATTTATGGGGTTGGGAGATTTACAGTAGTGCCTGAAAGCAAATAAAAAAGTCACGGTATCAGAGAATGGATCAAGTAAGAACAGAAGTTGTTCCAGGAATCACAATTTTAGGGTAACCCCAACTCTTCCTGCCGAAAGTACGCTGCCACCACCAAACTCTAAATTGGCTCCTAGTTTCTCATTAAAGAAGTACCGGACTCCCACACGTGCTGATATCCCAAACCCTCCTGATCCTGAGCCACTATAAACTGATCCGGCGCCCTCTTTAAGTTTGGTTTCCCAAGAGTAGTAATCTAAACCAAGCCCAGCATATACGTCCCATTCATTCGCAAGCTCTAACAGCTCATTAAAATGGTAGTCGCCTCGAAGGCCGATACCGAAAATGGTATGTTTCCACCTAAAACTGTCAGAGAATACATTAATCCGCTCGGTATTGCTTTGAAAGGAAACACCACCTCCCACTGTGATGTTGTCTGCCACACCGATATCCACACTGGCATAAATCGGAATACCATAACTTGAAAAACCAATACCCGCATTGGCAAGTATTTGTTGGTTTTCGCCGGGGTTAAATTGTGATCTAGCGGTACTTACTGTAAATAAAACAGTGCTGGCTACCAGCAGGGTATGGAGTTTAAACTTTCTCATAGGTTTAATTTAAAGTTGAAAGGAAATTTTTAGTTATACGGAATATCCGTGAAATCCCCTTCTGTGACAATAACTGTGGTATTGGTATCAGGGTCCAGTCCTTCCAATGAGAATGTTCCCGATATCAATTCGTTGTCCCGGTCCAAATTGGTGATTGTTATGGTTGCCACATCTGTTTCCAGTGAAGTAGCGGCAACCTCTTTGGCAGGCAATTGATTAATGTTTACCTCGCCCGCGGCTAAAGGGTTGTTTATAATATCTCCCGTCCCGGTAATTACCTGGCCTTCCATGAGAGTTCCGAAACCATTACCGCTGACAACTAATACCAAACCAACCGTGTCTTGATCAATAAAATCCACGCCGGCAATCCCCAACACATAAAATTCTCCCGTAAAAGCTAAATCACCGGTAGCAAGTACTCCCGAAGCTGAAAAGTTTTCACCATCGATTTTGCAGGTAATACTTCCTGGCGTCCCTGGTGGTACGGCGTTATCATCTGGGATCATATCGATCAAAGTGTCATCCGACCCACAGGCTGAAATAATCAAAAGAGCAGCTATTAGTATTGATTTTGAGTACTTCATAAAAGAGTATCGGTTAGGGACATTGTGTAATATGATCTTCACATTATAATCAGGAATAGTTTACGCCGCCAGTAGCATTGATTATTCGCAGAACCTGGCTTATTATTCGTTGGGAAATAGGCAATAACCGCATGAAGGGAAGTGCCCAATTGAGGAATATCGACAGTTGCGCGGGCAACTAGCATGCAGCGATGGATCTATTTGGTACTCTTCAGAATTACAACTCAAATGAAATGGGAATCATCATTTTAGTCTTTTGAGGAGTTCCATCAATCATTACCGGCTTCCATTTAGGCAAAGTTTTAACCACAAGTAAGGCTTCTAAATCACAGGGCTTATATAATCCCTTTACTAATTTAACATTGGATACTACACCTTTTTCATTTACGGTGAACTGAACGTAAACCTTGCCCTGAACAGTGGTTTGACTTTGAGCCCACGTAATGTTATTGTTGATAAACGTAAATAGAGAATCCATGCCTCCTGGAAATTCAGGAGAGGGTGGAAAATAGCAGGTAGCCTCCTCTAAGGAACCTGAGACTATTTGAGCCTTAGCTGAAAAAGCTATCAATAAAATAAGACAACAGGTTATGGATTTCATATCTCTTTAACATTATAATGGAAACGCGGTTATGGAAGTCACATAACTTTAAATTTACCGGTGCACCATGCGGTTTGTGAATTATGCTCTAACCCATAGGATTATCAATGCGCAAGGGTAATTTGTGGTCAAAAAGTGTAAAAAACTGTCATCATCCAAAAGATCTTATTCCGTCAATTACTACTTTGAGTTAGGGTTCTAATCGCTGAAACTTAG
The DNA here is from genome assembly GCA_029262935.1 of Cytophagales bacterium. Classification (GTDB taxonomy): domain Bacteria; phylum Bacteroidota; class Bacteroidia; order Cytophagales; family Cyclobacteriaceae; genus JAJCYK01. Next base: position 2,051 of record JAJCYK010000563.1, read on the forward strand.
CCACTTCTTTTGTCACCTTATTAAATAAAGACTAGTTTAAGCAAGATCCAATTAGTTTTGAGATGCTCTGGCCAAAACGTTAGAATATGATTGTATCTAAACCATTACTTTTTGTTCTAGTTATTCTTATTCAAGCGCTTACTCTGGTATCCCAGGAGCTGTCAATTGAGAAAACAAAGTACTATCCTGGGGAAACCATAGTTGTAACTTTTACGGCACCTGATACATTGCCGGAGATCGCATGGATAGGATTAGTTCCTTCAGCGGTTCCTCACGGGAAGGAAGAAGTAAACGATGAGCACCAGATCAATTACAAATATGTTTTAGGTGAAACTAAAGGTACAAGACTCTACAGGGCCCCTAAAAGAGAAGGTTCTTGGGATATAAGGTTTAATAGTACTGATGATGATGGTATTGAATTGCATTCAATCACTTTTGTTGTAGATGGATCTGATTCTTCTGAAATGGAAACCACTATTGAAGAAGAACTGCGCATTTGGGCAATACCAGCAGTGGGAATCGGTTCAATTCGGAATGGTGAATTACAGCAGATAAGCATCATTGGGAATCTTAAAAAGGACAGACCGGCACCTTATAACGCCATATGGAATGTGGCTTCACTCACCAAACCAGTGGTTAATTGGGTAGTTCTTACATTGGTTAACACAAATGACTGGGATCTTGACGAACCCCTTTTCAAATATTGGATAGATCCCGACGTTAAAACTAATTCCTTGCACCAGACATTAACAACCCGTCATATTTTATCTCATCAGTCCGGATTTGACAATTGGCGCTGGCACAGCGCTAGCAAAAAATTGCAATTCAATTTTGAACCTGGTCAAAAGTTCATGTATTCTGGTGAAGGATTTGAGTACTTACGTAAAGCTTTAGAATCAAAATTTCATAAATCATTGGAAGAGCTTGCAGACTCCTTATTATTTACGCCATTGGGCATGACTGACAGCCGATTCATTTGGGACCAAGAGATGGACGAATCACGCTATGCATTGGCACATAATAGAGGTGGGGCCATTCAAGAAACATGGAGACGGGAAGAAGCAAACGCGGCGGATGACTTAATGACAACTATTGCCGATTATGCGGCATTTGCTCAAAATGTTTTGAAAGGTTCAGGTTTGTCACCTGAGTTATTCGAAGAAATGTGTAAGTCACAAGTTCCGATAGATGAACATAAGTCATACGGACTTGGTTGGGTTGTTCTTGAAGACTTAATCACTAACGAATTTGCATTAACTCATAGTGGTAGCGATCGAGGGGTACATACTATGGTGATCTTACTTCCTAAATCGAAGCGTGGATTATTGGTATTTACCAATGGCGATCATGGTTTGAAGGTGATAGAAAAAGTTGTTGTTGAAGAACTTGACGTTGGACAAGAAATAATGAGCCGCCTAAAATAACTTTAATCTTGAAAAATCAATCTACTTGAATTTGTGATTGGTTAACGATTGTGCTGCGAAATTTCTAAATTTCGAAACATTGAAGCTATGCTCTCGTTCATAATAGTATTGCTATTGCAATGCAGAAACATCAGGTTGACAAATGATCTGAGACCTAGGCCATGAAAACTCTAATAATCGCCATATCGCTGACAACTTTTACTACAGTTAGTTATGCTCAGGTTAGAAATGATCTAATAGGACCCGCCGCAAAAAACTATAAGCCCTGGAAGAATAAAACTAAATCAATCTCTAAGTTAGTTTCGATTCGTAATAAGGTAAACCTTCGAGGCCCTGCCGCAAAAAATTACAAGCCCTGGAGAAGTAGAACTGACGTTAAATATTCAAACGTGGAATTTCGAGGCAAATCAAAACGGATGGGTCCTGCTGCGAAAAATTCCAAGCCATGGAAGCGTGATGATTGAAGTCATTTTCGGAGGAATCAATAAAGCTTATAACCAAATTAAAAATAAAGATTTTACAAATTTTAGGTCATTATTAACGTAAAACTGGGCTGGTAGGTATAAGAAAAGGGTAGGAGAGTTTAAGAGGTGACTCGGTCCTCCATTTTAAATTCGTAAAGTAGGAATTTACTGCCACCAGGTTAACGGTTATGATACGTGGAGTAGTGACTAATCAAGTTACATCTATTTCTTGTAAAATGGCCTTTACAATCCTGTCACGAATATTTACAACACATATGCGACATATCCGATGGTTATGCATGTGCTACTAATCGAATTAATCTAAATAAGCCTTATAAACGGCCTTTGAAATCATGATGTCCTGCACGGCAACACCCGTAAGATCAGCAATAGTTATTTGCTTCTCATTGGTGCGTTGTAAGGTCGGATCTTGGAGGGCAACTCCTAGCTCCACTGCTTTACCTGATGCAATCGACCCATCTTTCGTCGCTCTATAGACTTCTCCTCTGGTACTACTTTGGGAAATGCTATCGACAATTACTAAATCGGCCTTTTTAAGTATTTGGGGCTTCAATTCCTGTTTATCAGTTGTATCTGCCCCTACAGCTGTAATATGCGTACCAGGCCGCATGTCCTCTGCCGTTAACAGAGGCGTTTCTGAAGGGGTAGCGGTTACTATAAGGTTGCAATGCTGTGCTACCTCCGAGGGTATTTCCGCAACACGGATATCAAAAAGAGAACCGAGCTCCTCCTTGAACTTTAGTGCGGATTCTTTATTCTTATTCCAAACCCAAACATTTTTACAAGTAGTGCTTTGCTGAAGATACTGCAATTGAAGCCTTCCCTGGATACCCGTGCCGATGATTCCAATTGCATTAACTGTCCTGGGAGCAAAGTACCTGGCGACCAAGGCCCCTGCTGCCGCGGTTCGAATGTTAGTTAGATAACCCCCGTCCAGAAGAATTGCACTCAATTCTCCCGTTTTTTGACTAAAAAGTAGCATTAACCCCTGACTTGAAGATATCCCGAATTTGGAGTTTTCATAGAAGCCTGAGGCTATTTTAACACAATAAAAATCATCTCCTTTTACATATCCATATTTAATATGGGCCTCTCCTTTAGGATTATCAAAGAGCAGTTCGCCGACTGGCGGTACTACGGTATTGCCATTGCTATATTGTAAGAACCCTTCTTCCATTGCCGCGATTACATCAATAGATTTTATCAGGGATTTTATCTCGGATTGATTAATAATTGATACTTGGGTCATAACTAAGTTTCGGAGTCTTTACTTTATTGAAAAGATGTTTTTGATCAGATTAACCTGTAGTGAATCGATAATGCTAGGTACTAACAGTTAAATCGTACTCTCAAAGCTTTTTTAATACGATCCAAACCGTTGAGTAAATGCTCCTTTCGTTCGCCTATTCCAATCCTAAAGTACTTGTCCATACCATAGCAATCACCTGCCAGGATGAAAACACTTTTTTCCAGTCGAAGCCATTCTGCCAGTTCAGATGAATTAATATCTAAATCATACTTTATAAATAACATTCCTCCACCTTTGGGCGGCACATATTTGAACAGCCCCCCGTACTGGTCCAACCACGCCATTACGGCTTTTAAATTTTCATTCAGCATCCCTCTATTACGGCTCAATATTTTCATACGTTTTTCTGGTTGTAAAACAATTTCGCCTAGGTAATGACTCAAAATCCCTGCAGTGATGGAAGTATAGTCGTGATACGCCCAGGTATCGCCGATCACTTTTTCAGGACCAACCAACCATCCAAGGCGTAAGCCCGGTAATGCGTAAGCTTTGGATAGACCTCCGTTTACCATCACCTTGTCATAAATCCCGATAAAACTCTCACAGGTTACCCCATTCAATTCGGCTCCCTGGTAAACTTCATCACAGTAAATCCAGGAGTCCACACTTTTGGCAATATCCACAACTTCTTGCATTTCATTTTCTGTCAATGTGTAGCCTGTTGGATTGTTG
>JAJCYK010000564.1 GCA_029262935.1 Cytophagales bacterium
CTTTTCATAGAACGTATCGTAATGATGAGGCTTTTGATTCGGACCCTTTTTGTGCAAACTGAAATAATCAACAATAATCCATCTACCATCTGGTAGCATTATTTTGTCAACCATTTCAAATGCTTCATCTAACTTAATGTATTGCAGGGACTCAGAGTTGATCACCGTACCAAACCTCTTATCCGTTTTAAACTGTTCGAACTTGCAATGATGGGTAGGTAAATGTTGGTAATTGGCGTTGATGAACTCTATTTGATTGTTATTAGGAGTCAAACATTCCACCTGGTAATCTTTACTATGGAGCAATTGTGACAAACCTCCCATACCACAACCCACGTCCAAAATGGGGTGCTTGTTGTCACCAACATGTTCGATAATATTTTCTGCATATTTCATTTGAGCTTCTTCAAATATCTCAAAAGAAATGGTTTCTGGTCGGATATTTACATCTTCAAAATATCCATAATGAAGCATGTTGTTGGTTAGGATTTTTGAGTACAGAAAGAGCTCAAGATCGTAGGAGGATTTGTTAAATTTGGCATTCTTTTTAGCAAACCGACTCGCTCTTATCCATTGAACGGGGTTTAAAAAAGGATAAATGTTCTTCATGACTTTATTCTATACCACCTCTCAAGATTTGAGTAATAGGTCCTGCATTCTTGAGGACTATAGGTTATATATACTGTTTATTGGTTCGGGTCAATGCCCTTGCATTGACACCTTAATATAGTGAATAATATAAGTTTCAACATATTTCAGTCCATCTGAGGCCAAAACAGTCATATTGCGCTTAAAAAGTGGGCTCAAAGGAGGGCTTATTGATGACTCCAATCGCTGGGGTTGTCACTATTATTTGGAGAAAGACCCAACACATCTCCGTCTAAATCGACTCCTAGCCCTACCACTGTTCTGTTAACATAGTTGAAATAGCTGATTACCTGATTGAGTTCTAAGATTTGACCATCCGTAAACCCGGCCTCTCGCAAATCGGTGATGTCCTGGGAAGTTATCTCATCGTGATGACAAGTCAACTGCTTGGCGTATCGACAACCTGTAGCATACTTACGGTCAAGATTCTCTGCTAATTTATCGGTCAAGATAGCCTTACGCAAAATTTCTGCTTGATGGTCATCATGCATCAATCTTTTCATACCTGAATAGTGATGCTCAAAACAATAATCACACTTGTTTAAATAACTCACATAAACTCCCACAGCCTCTAAATACCACTTGGGAAGGTCATTGTTGGTGTGATGTAGTACACTTTTATAAAGTGTCATATGGCCAGTCAAGGTGTGGGGCCTCAGACTATGAATGGTCAAAACATTGTCGATCCGGTTTTCAGGCCCCTTTATTCGATCATAAATTTTTCGCAATGGAGGGCTAGCATTTTCGTAGTCAATAGTTTTGATCCAACTCATGGTTCGCTGTGGGTGGTAATTTGACATTAACTTAGCAAATTGGGAGCATTAGGCAAAAAACCCAGTTTGCTTATTGAAATCATTGTCGGCGCTTATAGCTCAAGTTGGGCACGCATTTTTTTTGAAAGATTAGATACAACCAACTCATAACTTATATCCAACCACTCATAAAGCAAGGTATCTGGGATGGTGCCATCCATAATCACTTGGCTCCAATGATTTTTGCTGAAATAAGATGGTTCCAACATGGCTGCATAATTTGCTCTTAACTCCTCGATAGTTTCTGGGCGACATTTGATGCTAAAGCTTGAAAAAGTAGCAATATCGGTAGCGGTAAACATTTTTCCTAAAACCTTAAATACTAAGACATCGGGTAATTTGGAAAACGGGATAGACTCCGTGACCCCTTTTTTTGACAAGCAATACGTACGGTAATCTTCGATGTTCATCAAGATTTGCTAAAGGGTTGCTAAGACTGCTTAGAGCATGATGATTTCAGGTTGATGGCCAATTTCAAAATTACAAGAATTAGCGATAAAGCACATTTTACTTGCCTCAGCATGCAGTGATTCGGCGGTGTCTATGTGTGCGGCGCTGGTTATAACTACCTTAGGATGTAAGGTGACCGAAACAAACTTACCACTACCCTGGGCGGATTCCTCCATGATCCCAGTAGCCTGATCCCTATAATCCGTGACTGTTATGTTATGTGTGGTACACAAATGTAAATACCATAACATGTGACAAGTCGATAATGATGAGAGAAAAAGATCTTCAGGATTGTATCTGCTTTTATCACCCAAAAAAGAGGGATCAGATGATCCTAATATTTGATCATACTTTCCTTCGGAGTGTATGGTATGATCTCGGCTATAGGTGCGATAACTTTTGGTTCCCTCTCCTTGACTTCCTGTCCATTGCACGGTAACCTGATACTTATGTTTTTTCATAAAGATTAAGTGTACTATCTGTTCCTAGGGTCAATATGTTGGTACTTTTTGCGTAGTTCGTCAAAGCCTTCTGAAGTCACGGGTTTATAGGTTCTTTTTTTGCTCGCAGGATGCTTTTCAACTTGACTTCGAGGTCTGGTGGGTCTTTTTTCGAAACCACCTCCACAATTTGGGCAAACATTAACTAACACATGCTCTACACAATGTTTACAGTAGGTACATTCATAGGTACAAATCATGGCTTCGCTGCTGGTATTTGGCAGAGGTTTGTCGCAATTTTCACAAGAAGGTCTCAGTTCTAACATAATTGAAATTAGCACTATTTACTAAATACTTACGGCTCCGTAACAATAATTGTTGTCTAGCTTGAACATAACCAATTTAACCGTGACCATCTTGAAGACAGCTGTTTTTAAGATTATGTTGATTACACACTTTCTTCTAAATGATTGTGCAAAAACTTGGTCAACAATTCAGTCCATCCTGCTTGAAAATTCTTTCTATCAAAGTCCTCGTGTTGCTGCGGGAAGGTGTCCAACCCGCTATGTGTTAATCTTAGGCGCGTTTTATCACCTTCTTCAAACAAATCGAAGGTCACTAATGAAAATCCTTTTTGATCTTTATACTCCCAACTGTATTGCAACCTTTTATGAATATCCACCTCTGTGACTTTACATAAATGCAAGTAACTTTCCCCTTTTACACCTTGACCCGTAAATTCAAATTTAAAACCAACCTCAGGTTTAAAATCAGGCAAATCAAAATACCATTTACGCATTTGTTCATGATCTGTCAAGGCCTGCCACACTACTGAGCACGGAGCCTCATAGATTACTTCAACTACTACATCCTTCATTTTTTTTTGATTTTAATACGAAACTTTGGATATCTTTTCACCGGTGGCGCTGAAGCATTGGCGCCCGTCTCTACCACGTGCTTTAGTAGCAGCAATTTGTCCGTCCAGAAGTCTCGAAACTGATCGGTCCATTGGGATACCTCGCTAAGGCCCTCCAAACTTGCTTCACAAACACGCTCCCTACCCTGTTGCGTGACTGTAATCAAATTACATTCTTGCAATATTTTCACATGCAAAGAAATGGCTTGACGACTCACTTCGAAATGTTCAGAAATTGCGTTAACGTTTAATTTTTTAGCAGCCAAGATACCTATAATCTCTCTTCTAGTAGGATCGGAAATGGCTTGAAATACATCTCTTCGGGTTTCCATTGCAATTATGCAAGTATTTGATTGCAAATATATGCAAATACTTGATTGCGCAATACAATAAGTTAAAATAATTTGTCTTGGGGTTTGAACAGTTATAGCAAAGTGTACGCTAATTGGGATCTGTACGGCCTTTGATAGGTACCCAAACTTCCTCTTTCGCCTTGGGGTCTTGAGGCTGGTATCCTTCAGGTAATACTTCGAAATGTTCTCTTTGATCCAGGCTGTAGTTCGAATTAGGGAGCCAATGCTCAAAAATGTGCTTAAAAGTAGTTTGAAAATCACGAGCCAAACCTTTATGAATAAATACTGCATAAAGGCCTCCTTTTAATAGATAGGGAATCATACCTATAGGGGTATTTTCAAAGCTTGGCACTTCAACCAGGGCATATTTTGTAAAGACCATAGCGGGATGGAAATCTTTATAACTGAAAACATCAGGATACACCTGTAGGGAGTAGCGCTGCTTACCCACTATCTGTGGTATAGTTCTGCGCTGAGACATAAAACGATGCCATAACTCGAATGTTTTATTTTCCAGGTAAGACATTTGTACGGACATTCCTACCAGTTTCTTTTCAGCGAGTGTAGTGATTTTTGCTTCCATAGTTTGCTATTGAGCTTAGGCCATATCAGTATAAAACTCTTGAATGATTAACTCCTGATGTAAATCACAACAGACAAATCCCAAATTCATGTATAAACATAAAAAGCCAGGACAAACGCCTGGCTTTTTTATCTAGAGTGAAATAATTT
>JAJCYK010000565.1 GCA_029262935.1 Cytophagales bacterium
TACCCATGCGATCGTGGACCACAGCAACCCCATGAATTCTCGATTGCTTTTTACTATTGATGGTGACAGTACGGAAGATGGGGATCTCTATGCTTGGGAACTTTACAATATGAAACTAAATGCCCAAATGGCGGTGCTTTCAGCTTGTAATACCGGTTACGGGAAAATACAAACAGGCGAAGGCGTGATGAGCCTGGGCAGGGCCTTTTTTTATTCTGGTTGCCCCAGCATTGTAATGAGTTTATGGCCGGCCCAGGATCGGGCCACTGCGGACATCATGACCTTTTTTTATGAAGGACTGTCTCAAGGGCTCGCCAAAGACGAAGCTTTGCAAAAGGCTAAAAAAAGATACCTGGAAAACTCCGAAGATCTTTTCGCACATCCCTTCTATTGGGCAGGATTTGTCGTACAAGGCGATCCCAGTCCTTTGCAAACTAATAAACTCCCCGGTTGGATTTGGGTGGTGGTTGGATTGATGGCCCTTGGCATGTTTAGTTTGGGGATATTCTTTTATAAAAAACGCGTAACAGCATAGTCTTATCTTTTTCTGATGACTCCAATAAAAAGAGGTATTCTATTGTTCGTATTTCTGCTCCCCATTGGCAGTGCAGCCCAAAGTTTCGAGGTAGACACCTTACATCTTGCTCGATGTCATGAATTGCTACAAATCGGCAATGATCACGTAAATGAAGACTCCGCTATTTACTATTACAACTTAGGAGTGGATTACGGATTGGAGCACCTTCCCAAATACCATCCCATCGTAAGCGACTTTTATAACAAACTGGGGATCATTTATAAATACCGGGACAACTATGAAGTAGCGGAACTATACTACCAAAAATCGCTGGAGATTAGAAAGAACCACTTTGGCCCTAAGCACACCAAAGTCTCGGCTACGTACAACAACTTAGGGCTGCTCAAAAAGGAAATGAACCAACTCAAGGAATCTGAGCGGTTTCTAAAGCTATCATTAGAAATTGACCGTGAGATACTAGGGGAAGAACATCTCTTTATCGCACAAACCCTAAATAATCTAGGGCTTCTCTATCGTAGTACAAAAGAGTATCAAAAATCTGCGGAGGTGCTCACTCGTGCCGTGGAAATGAAAGAAAAGCTTGTTGGCCCTCAACATGGTTCTACGGCCAGTTCTTATATAAACCTTGGTATTGCAAATTTGGAACTGGGAATCTACCCGGAAGCCGTGGCGAACTTTAAAAAGGCCTCGGTTATTTTTAATAAGGTTGGTAGTCTAGGTGGCCAGATGACGGCCTTTGAAAATCTGGGAAACGTCACCTATCTGATGGGGGATCTTGATTTGTCTTTAAAATATTACTCCAAAGGCTTAGATATTGTCTCTATCAACTCCAAGGACAGCACCGATTATCTGTTCACACCACAAGCCGAGGATTTACATCCAGGAATGACCACCTTGTTGGTGCTATTTGGAAAATCTCGCGCATACATAGACAAATACAAAGAAACGAACGACTTGAGTTATTTGAACTACGCTATGGTCACCTGTCAGGTGGGTTTCGATTTAGTTCAGGTTATGCTTAGAGACATCTCTTATGACCAGTCAAAGCAGGTTTTTATCGACCAAGTATTTTGGGAGTATGAAAAAGTCTTGTACATATGCTATTTGGCTTTTCAACACACTAAAGATCCAGCTTATCTAAGCCAGGCATTTTTGTGGTCTGAAGAGAGTAAATCTTTCTTGCTTTTACAATCTATCCGTGGAGAAGATGCCAAGTATCAGGCGGGTATTCCAAATGCTGTAATTACCCGGGAAAAACAATTTACTGGACGCCTGGCAGCTTTAAAGAGTAACATATACCATCAAAAAAAAGGCCAGAACGATGCTACAAAATTAAGATCGCTGCAGGATGATCTATTCAGCACAAGTTCGCAACTGCAAGCGTTTTTGGATTCTATACAAATCGCTTTTCCCGATTACTACAAACTGGTTTATGGTCGTGAACAGCCGTCCATTAATGAAATTCAAAAAGAACTAGTAAATACCAACACCGTGTTGATTGAATACTTTTTGGGCAACAACCATCAATTTACCTTTCAGGTGCAGGAATCCGGTCTCACCATGCATCATTCGGAAAATAACCTTGATGATTTGATCAAGGAGTTTGTGGGGCTGGTACGTAATCCCAATTCAAATGAGTCACGTTTGGACCTGCTCTCTCATGAGATGTACGATATCTTGATGGCCCCTTTGAACATCGACACTACAGTAAACAGATTATTAATCGTTCGTGACGGACTTTTAAATTACTTGCCCTTTGAGGTTTTACGTCACAAAGACGGACAGCAGTCTGAATTTTTATTTGAAAACTTTACCGTCAGCTATCAATACAGTGCCACGGTGGCGCTGGAAAGCAAAAAAGATCAACCTCTTGTAGGCCATGATAAATATTTGGCCTTCGCGCCTGAGTTTAACCAACGTAGCGACAACCCTGAAAATGCTGCTATTGATGGCGAGCCCGTACGTGGCTCCTTAATGGAATTAAAAGGTACGTTTAAAGAGATTGCTGCTATTGCCAAATTGTTGAAAGGAAAGTACTATAAAGGCGAGCTAGCCACTGAGGGTACGTTCAAAATGTTTTCTAAAGACTATGATATTATTCATTTGGCCACTCATGCCATAGTAGATAATGACAACCCGCTGAACTCTCGATTATTGTTTACCATGAATGAAGACTCCTTGGAAGATGGAGACCTGCATGCTTGGGAGTTGTACAACATGGAGTTTAACGCCCAAATGGTAGTTTTATCTGCTTGTAATACGGGTTTTGGCAAACTACGAAACGGGGAAGGGGTAATGAGCCTGGGTCGTGCATTTGCGTACGCGGGTTGTCCCAGTATCATCATGAGTTTGTGGCCAGCACAAGATGAATCCACAGCAGTAATTATGAAATACTTCTATGAAGGACTCTCCAAAGGACTCTTCAAAGATGAAGCGCTGCGCCAAGCTAAAGTGCAGTATTTAAAAAATTCGGGTGATCTTTTTGAACACCCATTCTATTGGGCGGGGTTTGTCGTGCAAGGCGAGCCGGGCCCCATTAGTCTCGAGAAAGAGCCAACGTGGTGGATGCTTTTTTTGATTCTACCAATGATGATTTTGATACTTTTTGCCCTTTACAAGGCCCGACTTTTCCGTCGGTTCGGGGGAAACTAATCCTCATATCTATCTGATTATTAGAATAATATTGATTCTTCTTGGTTTTATTTAGCTCCACAGGGTAACCATCTAGGTCTTGGTGCAATAAACTCATACACCACAATACCAAGACCATGTTTTTAACCACAAACCCCGGTAGTCGCTACCGATATAGAAATCATTTGGGAAAAGTCCTGACCTTCCTGTTACTGGTACTGGTTACTACCACCAGTCATGCACAAGCTACTAACGGGAATAAAAGAAAAATCAGAAGTGGCAAAAAAATGAAAATAATACGAAACTCAGGATCATACCGGGGGACGAAACTTCAGTACGTAGAAATCACTGGCGGTTATGGCATTTGGATACAAGCTGCTCAAACAGGGTTTGAGAATGTAGATACACCTCTGTTCGGAAGTATTGAGTACGGCAACACCCTTAGTCCATTGAGTTTCGGATTGGGCGCCAGTATAGGGAATCAACTTAATCGAGACAGCATCAGTTTGAATCCACAGTACGCTTTTGCTTTTGCGAAATACCGAATTTCTCAACTAGTCCCCAGTTTACCAAGCGGGTTGGAAGTATACGGGCTGGCGGGTGCCAGTGCATGGCGCGCTGACTTGGACAATTTTGCTACCGAAACATCAGAATTCAGCATACCAGGAAATCAGAAAGACCAAGGCGTAGGAATGATTCTGGGAGCTGGAATACAATACCGATATCGGGAGATAGGCGTTGGGGCTCAATTTCTTTGGATAACAGGCAAAGGCAATTACCAGTTGGCAGATGCTACCGAGGTAGGCGTCCTTACTGGAACCAAGCAACTGCACGTGGTACTAAGTTACCGGCTCGTGTGGGGTCGAAAGAAGATCAACTGTCCTATTTACAGTAAATAAATCAAGAACTAACTAAACATTATAGTCATGAAATCTATATTAAAAATATCATTAACAGGAAGGCCTAAGCGACGAATTAGCTTACCCTTAATTGTGATATTGTTATGTTTGTCCTGTGAGGAAGATCCTAACTTTGACAAGGAGATCAATGCCGCTAGTATTGATGACTTGATCGCACAGATAGGGACTTTGAATCCTCCCCCACCCCCTCGTCTTATTACCTTAA
>JAJCYK010000566.1 GCA_029262935.1 Cytophagales bacterium
AGATCATCCCTGCCAACGGCACCATATAACTTGGCAAATACCAAGGCTCCAAGTTAAGAACGCCTTGAGTAATTAATAATAGAATAGCACCTGCACCTATAAAAATGCCAAAAAAACACTTTAGATACACTTGTCCCAAAGGAATTTTCATGGTTCTCAAAGCAATCCAACTAGCAGAAAAGAGCATGACTGCTAGTACCATGATAACCACCAATGAACTATCCGCTTTGAATATATACGCCAATACATAGCCGATCAACAATAGTTGAACCAGCATGCGGAAAATAGCATAAACTGAGCTTTTAAACCCAGCATTCCATTTCCACAGAATGAGTATTACCACTATAACCGGGATAAAAGCCAGAGCCAAATTGGCGTAAGGAATTGTTTGAATAGAATTGTCCATAGCAATTTTAAAGTAATAGGCAGTTGCCCAATTTTTAGTTTTATTCCTAGCCTTCAAAAGCTACGAATAGCGCGTCATCATAGAAAAGTAATAAAAATACGGTGATTTGGATTAGCATTTATTAGTAGAGTAAGAGAATCAAACAAGTTATGTGTTGCCCTTCGAATATTTGCACCAAACTATGTCTCTTTGATGGTTTTGATTAATTTGTAGTACATAGCTTTCTAGTAGTAAATGAAGTACGTTATAAATACGGTTATCGCATTCTTTGCCCTAGGCATGACCAGTTGTAATGTCCAGGAGCGTGATAGTACCACCTGGGAAATATATCGCGGCGATGCTGCCAGCACCAGCTACTCGTCATTGGAGCAGATTAATAAAGAAAATGTCGGTCAATTAGAAGTTGCTTGGATATTTGATCCAAATGATGCTCGGGCAGGAACTCGACTGCCTAAATACGAATGCAATCCCATTATCATTGATACAGTGATGTATGCCACTTCCGCCCGACATTGGGTGTACGCCTTAGATGCGCGGTCAGGAAGTAAAATATGGTCGTTTGATCCTTTCAATGGTGAACCTGGAGGAGGTATAAAACGAGGAGTTACTTTTTGGGAAAAAAATGGAGAACAGAGGATCCTTTTTACTGCAGGCGAGCATCTTTACGCACTTAATGCTATTACCGGATTACCAGTACAAGATTTTGGAATGGACGGAAAAATCAGGCTAGATACCGGATTGGGTCCTCACCCGGGACTCCATCTGGGTCATTCCAACTTCTCCTGGTATAGTTTACAATGACCTCTTGATTCTAGGTTCTGAGGTTTCGGAATTGTATGATGCAGCTCCAGGACATATCCGAGCGTATGACATTCTTTCCGGCGAATTGGTATGGACGTTTCATACCATCCCTCGTCCTGGAGAAACGGGGTATGATACTTGGCCGGCAGAAGCCTGGAAATATGCAGGTGGGGCAAACAACTGGGGGGGAATGAGTCTGGACATAGATCGCGGTATGGTGTATATCCCATTGGGCTCACCAAGCTATGACTATTTTGGTCAAAATCGCAAAGGTAAAAATCTCTTCGGAAATTGTGTGGTTGCCTTGGAAGCTGCTACTGGCAGTCTTGTGTGGTATTTCCAAACTGTACACCATGATCTTTGGGATTACGATCTGCCAGCTCCGCCGAGCTTGATTACTATTAAGCGAAATGGTGAAGCCATAGATGCTTTGGCTCAAACTACTAAAAGTGGTTTATTGTTTATTCTAAACCGTGAAACTGGTGAATCCCTTTTCCCTATTGAGGAGCGGCCAGTACCTCCTTCGCGAATTCCCGGGGAAGAAGCATGGCCGACCCAGCCCTTTCCAGTCAAACCGGCTCCTTATGCCCGCCAAAAAATTACTGCTGATGACCTGACGTCTTTTACTCCAGAAGATCATGCGTTTCTGGTAAGACGATTCAATGAAGTTCGATACGAAGGTCCGTATACTCCACCTGATGCCAAGGGAACATTAATGGTTCCCGGTAGTCGAGGGGGTTCTGAATGGGGTGGAGCTGCATTCGATCCCAAAACCGGAGTCCTATATGTTAATTCCAACGAATCACCAGAAATCGCAATGATGCAGGTCGATGCTCCGGAAACCGGGCCTATAAAAAGCACTATTTATGAACGGGGTGAACGTTTTTATAACCGTTATTGTGCTACATGTCACGGTAAGGATCTTACAGGCCTCGACCCTGACTATCCAGCCCTTACGAATTTAAAAGACCGCATGAGTAGAGGGGAAGTGCTTGATAGGATAGCCAAAGGTGGAAACAAAATGCCGGCGTATGCTACTATACTTAATGGTAACGAAGATGAAATCATTGCTTTCATTTTTGGCTTGGAAGATATGAAATCCGAACAAAACCAAGATGAAGTATCGGATACCACTTCAGGTTTCCTGAATGTCACCGCATACTCCCATTTCCGTGATGGGTCCGGCAGGCCCGCAATTATCCCTCCATGGGGCACTTTAAATGCTATTGACCTCGGTTCAGGAGATTATGTCTGGCGGATTGCTTTAGGAAATCATCCTGAACTTCAGCTCCCTGGCGAGGGACCGACGGGCAGCGTAAATTA
>JAJCYK010000567.1 GCA_029262935.1 Cytophagales bacterium
GAAAATTAAGCCGCCTTAAACCCGTGGTAGCGGTGGGTGAAGTAGTAGACACTACGAAACGACTGGGTAGTCCTATCTATAAAAACGCTTTTGACCCTCATATATGGTTTGACGTATCCATTTGGCAAACCGTAGTGATGGAAATCAAACGCTCTTTGCAGGAATTTGATTCACTCAATGCGGAGTACTATGAAAAGAATGCGCAGCGTTACCTGCAGCAATTGGATGCCCTACACGAAGAAGTGAAGCAACAAATTAGCACGATTCCGCCTGATCAACGAGTGTTGATCACCGCTCATGATGCCTTCGAGTATTTTGGTCGGGCCTATGCCATTGAAGTACGTGGGTTGCAGGGATTGTCCACCCTAAGTGAGTTTGGTCTTAAAGATGTAACCGACCTGGTGGATTTTATTATTGAAAGAAATATTAAAGCTGTCTTTATTGAAACCTCCATTTCCGAGCGTTCTATAAACGCAGTAGTAGAAGGGTGTCATAAAAAAGGGCACCAAGTAGTAATTGGGGGCAGCTTATACTCCGACGCTATGGGCAATGCCGGCACCGCTGAAGGCACCTATATTGGTATGGTCCAAGCCAATGTTTCCACTATAACCAAAGCACTAAGATGATTCAAAACGTAAACAATCCCGTACTGGAGCTGCACGATTTGACGGTAACCTACAACAAAAAACCCGTGCTTTGGGATATTGATTTGACCCTACCCTCAGGAGCTATTATCGGAGTGATCGGGCCCAATGGCGCCGGAAAATCCACTATGATTAAGTCCATTATGGGGCTAGTGCCACTCAGTAGTGGTTATGTTAAAATATTTGATCAAGACTTACCGACCGTGCGTCATAAAGTAAGCTATGTGCCTCAAAAAGAATCGGTGGACTGGGACTTCCCCGCCAGCGTGATGGACGTCGTGTTAATGGGGAGGTACGGGAAACTGGGCTTATTCAAACGTCCTCGTAAAGCGGATAAAGAAGTGGCTAGAGAATGCCTGCGCCGGGTGGATATGGAAGCCTTTGCTAATAGGCAAATCTCACAACTATCAGGAGGACAACAACAAAGAGTCTTTCTGGCGCGAGCCTTAGCACAGGAAGCGGACCTTTATTTCATGGACGAGCCTTTTGCCGGAGTGGATGCGGCCACGGAAAAAGCCATTATCAATCTTATGAAAACCATGTCCGAACAAGGCAAGACGGTAGTGGTAGTACATCACGACCTACAATCTGCCATGGAATACTTCGATTGGGTGGTATTACTGAACCTGAGATTGGTGGCAAGTGGACCGGTAAACGATGTTATGACCAGTACCCTACTACAAGAAACCTACGGGGGTAAACTAACATTACTGGCAGAAGTAGGTGAATTATTGACTAAAAAGGAATTTCCCAGTAGAGAAAATCAATAAGTATGGAAAATCTGTGGGAATTTCTTTCATTACGTGATCCTAACATACGCTATGTGGTGCTAGGCTCTATTTTGTTAGCCGCTAGTTCTGCCATTGTCGGTACCTTTACCTTGCTAAAAAAGAAAGCTCTGGTGGGAGATGCGGTAGCCCACTCCGTATTACCAGGAATCTGTTTGGCCTTTATTCTAACCGGGGTGAAAAATCCTTTTTATTTAGTAATTGGCGCCTTCGTGACGGGTTGGATTTCTTTAGTACTTATTGATTACATCACGAAACATTCCAAAATAAAGGAAGACACTGCCATTGGCCTGATCCTATCAGTATTTTTTGGGATTGGCATTCTCATGCTTACCGTAATCCAAAAGTCCGGTAATGCCGCACAAAGCGGACTGGATCATTTTCTCTTTGGACAAGCTGCTAGTTTAGTGGGGCAAGATTTATTGGTTTTTAGCGCTATCGCCCTGATATTGATGATTGCGGTACTGGTACTTTTTAAAGAGTTTGCTTTGATTGCCTTTGACACGCATTTTGCCGAAAGCATCGGCTTTCCCGTGCGTGCCTTAGAATTGGTGTTGACCACACTTACCGTATTGGCGGTAGTGACCGGTATTCAGGCTATTGGAGTGGTGCTTATGGCGGCTATGCTTATTACCCCGGCAGCGGCCGCGCGTTTCTGGACCGACAAGCTTACCGTAATGATCTTCCTCGCTGCTGGCTTAGGAGCCTTTTCCGGTTTGGTGGGAGCCTATATTAGTTACGTAGCACCTGCCATGCCCACGGGACCCTGGATTGTTATGATCATCTCCATCATTGCCATTACCAGCTTCTTCCTGGCCCCACAAAAAGGGATCTTGTTTAGAATGATAACCCAACGCAAATTCCAAACGCAGATGTTGGAGGAAAACATTTTAAAATTGTTCTTCCAGCTGGGAGAGCGTGCCGACCATAAATATTTTGATACTCGTAGTGTGGATGACATCACAAGACGTCGACCCTTTGAACTGTCCAAACTACAAAGAGGTCTAAAGAACTTGCGAAAACAAGGATTTCTGGAAGCAACTGCCACCGGTTGGGTGTTCACCCAAGCCGGAAAATCCAAAGGACAGCGCATTACGAAGTTACACCGCTTGTGGGAACTGTATCTTACAGAATACTTAAAAATAGCCCCGGATCATGTTCATGAAGATGCGGAAACCATAGAACACATTATTACCCCTGAATTGGAAAAAAGGTTGGAGGAGCAATTGCAATTCCCTAGTATGGATCCCCACAAATCACAAATTCCTTATCAGCGATGAGCGCAGAAGCCTTTTGGATCATAGCGGCCGGAGCCTTAGTAGCCATTCCATGTGGACTGTTGGGGTGCTATTTAATCCTACGCAAGATGGCTATGGTGGGAGACGCCATATCGCATGCGGTATTGCCCGGTATTGTTATCGCTTTCTTTGTTAGTGGCACTCGTGAACCGATATCCATGCTTATTGGTGCAGGTATTTTGGGTATCCTCACCACCTTTCTAATTGAATTTTTTCATACCAAAGCCAGGCTACAAACAGATGCTTCTATTGGGGTTACCTTTACTTGGTTGTTTGCTATGGGTATTATCTTAATCTCACTCTTTGCCGGACAAGTGGACCTGGACCAAGAATGCGTGTTATATGGAGAAATCGCTTACGTGCCTATTGATTTATGGATCACCTCCAATGGTACTATTATGGGTCCTCGCGTGATGTACATTATGGGTGCTGTATTTGTATTGGTGTTGCTGTTTATCCTTTTTGGGTACAAAGAATTATTCTTAACTACCTTCGACCCCAAATTCGCTGCGGCTAGTGGGATTTCCGTGGCACTTTGGCATTACTTGTTGATGGGTGCTGTGAGCTTCACTACAGTGGGTGCGTTTGAATCTGTAGGTGCCATATTGGTAGTGGCACTGTTAATCGTACCACCTGCCACGGCCTACTTGTTAACCGAAAATTTTAAGAAAATGCTGCTTATTACCGCAGGCCTGGGGGTAGTGATTTCTATTGTTGGTTACTACATTGCAGCCGGTTTGGATGGTTCGGTTGCTGGTGCTATGGCCCTGGTGGCAGGGATCCTATTTGCATTGGCATTTCTCTTTTCGCCTCAAGAAGGAGTGGTATTCAAACACAAAAAACACACCCTTACTTTAGATCAGGAATCCTAACTATATGTTCCTTTAAGCGTCTCGCTATATTCATATTTTACTTGAATATATACGTATTATTTGCTTATTTTTGAGAGGACTAGGTCTTTTAACTTTAAAATTAATCATTATGAGTAAGTCTGACCCTAAAGAAGAGCTGCTAAAATCCGCCAATACCAAAATAGAAGCGATAAAAGAACTGATATTTGGTGAGGACATGGAGCTTTACAATCAGCAATTCACTGATTTGAAGGATGTCATCGAAAGTCGAAAGCAAGAAATGGAGTCCTATATGGACACTGTGAAAAGCGAAATGATCAACAGCATCGACAACCTCAACACCGATATGAACATCCGTATCACCGAACTTGAAAAGGCTCTAGAAAGTCGTTTGGACAAAATTGATGGTGAGAAAGTAGATCGCACCGCTCTTGGTAAGTCACTAGAAAGTTTGGGTAA
>JAJCYK010000568.1 GCA_029262935.1 Cytophagales bacterium
CCTGTATTCACATCTTCATACTGATCAGCCCCTTCAAGCCTTTGAAAGGGGAAAAACTTATGTAGATTTTGCGCCGGATCGAGTGGCTATGCAGGATGCCACCGCACAAATGGCTTTACTACAATTTATGCAAGCCGGTAAGAAAAGTGCCGCGGTTCCTTCCACAGTACATTGTGATCACCTCATTTTAGCCAAATCAGGAGCAGCCGAAGATCTTAGGAATTCCATTAATACTAGTAGTGAAGTATTTGATTTTTTAGCCGATGTTTCCAATAAATATGGTATTGGGTTTTGGAAACCTGGAGCCGGGATTATACATCAAGTAGTATTGGAGAATTATGCTTTCCCAGGAGGCATGATGATCGGAACTGATTCTCATACGGTAAATGCCGGTGGTTTGGGAATGGTGGCCATTGGAGTGGGAGGCGCGGATGCCGTAGATGTCATGGCGGGCATGCCTTGGGAGCTCAAGTTTCCCAAACTTATAGGTATTAAGCTTACCGGTCGTCTTAGCGGCTGGACCGCCTCCAAAGATGTTATACTAAAAGTGGCAGGTATACTTACGGTAAAAGGAGGCACTGGAGCTATCGTGGAATATTTTGGTGATGGCGCTAAAAGCCTTTCTGCTACTGGCAAAGGTACTATATGCAACATGGGTGCAGAAATTGGCGCTACTACGTCAACCTTTGGCTACGATGAAAAAATGGCTGAGTATCTGCGGGGTACCGGTAGAGCGGAAGTAGCGGAATTAGCAGATGCCATCAGCGAACACTTAACTGGGGATGCAGAGGTTTATGCCAACCCGGAACAGTACTTCGATCAAGTAGTGGAAATCAATCTATCGGAATTGGAGCCTCACATCAATGGACCTTTTACTCCAGATCTTGCTACGCCAATTTCCAAATTTGCCGAAGCAGTAAAAGAAAACGGATGGCCTCAAAAACTAGAAGTTGGTCTGATTGGGTCTTGTACAAATTCCTCTTATGAAGATATTACCAGGGCAGCTTCCATTGCCAAACAAGCCATCGATAAGAATTTAACGGCAAAAGCCGAATTTACCATTACACCCGGTTCGGAACAAGTACGGTTTACCGTAGCTCGGGATGGATACCTGGGAATATTTGAGGAAATGGGGGGAGTGGTTTTGGCAAACGCTTGCGGACCTTGTATTGGACAATGGGCCCGCCACACCAACGATCCTGAACGTAAAAATTCCATTATAACCTCATTCAATCGAAACTTTGCTAAAAGAAATGATGGCAATCCCAATACACATAGTTTTGTGGCTTCGCCTGAATTAGTAACAGCTATGGCCATCGCTGGTGATCTGGGCTTTAACCCTCTTACAGATAGTCTAGTCAATGATGCTGGCGAATCTGTCATGTTGGAAGAGCCCAAAGGTATCGAGCACCCAGTTCAGGGGTATGCGGTGGAAGACAATGGATACCAAGCTCCTGCAGAAGAGGGTAGCAACATTGAAATATCCGTAGATCCTACTTCCAAGCGTTTGCAATTACTGGAGCCGTTTAGCCCCTGGAATGGTGAGAATATCAACGGAGTTAAACTCCTTATCAAAGCAAAAGGAAAATGTACAACTGACCATATCAGTATGGCTGGCCCCTGGTTACGATTTAGAGGACACTTAGATAATATTTCGAATAACTTGTTAACCGGCGCGCTCAACTATTACAATGAAGCTACAGATTCTGTTAAAAATCAAATAACTGGTGAATACGGATCCGTACCCGACACGGCTCGTGCTTACAAGGCCGCTGGCATTCCATCAATAGTGGTCGGAGATCATAATTATGGTGAGGGTTCTTCCAGAGAACATGCGGCCATGGAACCTAGACATTTAGGGGTGTATATCGTTTTAGTGAAGTCCTTTGCTCGTATCCATGAAACCAATTTGAAAAAGCAAGGTATGCTGGCACTTACTTTTCAAACCGAAAGTGATTACGACAAAATTCAAGAAGACGATACAATTGACATTATAGACTTAGTGGATTTTGCTCCTGGTAGAAACATCACCCTGAAGCTTACACATGCAGACGGATCGACAGATACTATTGTTACTAACCAAAGTTACAATGCTGGTCAAATCGAATGGTATCGACAAGGGTCTGCGTTGAATCTTATCAAGCAGCAAAACGCATAAACCGTACCAACCCTAAGAAGCCCCGAAGCGGCTCATTATGCTCTGGGATTTATTTGGACTAATTATAAATAAGTATTAGATTTAAACGTGCTCATCCTATCAAATAAAGCTGCTTATGTTACGCTTTTTCAAACTGAAAAGGGCCGGGTCATTCAAGATGACCACGCACATCAATTTATTTTGGAGTTTGGTGGCAAAAAAAGCTTCTTCAAAGTTCAGGAATTCCTTCAATTCAAAAAGTCCATCGACAACTTAAACCTACAAGACCTATTCCTAGGAGAAGGACCGGGGGTTGACATACAAATAATCCATCATACAGGGTCCGAACATCTCTTTGTTTTTACTCTATGTGAACTGATAGGTATTAAGGAATTATTATCTGGTGCAGCAACCATGATCGAATTGAATCGTATCCTCAATGATAGATTATTGTCCATAGTTTTTTAGTGCTATTAAGACCCATTATATATTGAGCGATAAATTATCATAAGTGGGTTGATAGTGGTAATTTTAGGAAAAATTAAAAGGTTTTATGAAAGACTTAATTAGAATGAAAACGTCTTTATCAGAAGAGATTGAAGCTTTGTTAAACAATCAGGTTAAACTAGAAGCTAAGTCGTCTTCCATTTATTTAGCCATGGCATCTTTTTGTGATCAACTAGGCTTCGAAAACAGTTCGGAGTTCTTCTTTGAACAAGCAGAAGAAGAGCGAGTCCATATGCTTAAAATCTTTAAATATATAGGCGATGCTGGTGGTAATCCGGTCAGTCCGGAAGTTACCGACATCCCACAAGAATTTGGAAATTTCAGGGGGACGTATGAATCCGCACTAGAACAGGAAATTGAGGTTACTAAAGCCATTAACAAGATTGTAAGTGCCGCTTATAAAGAAGGCGATCATGCTACCGCCAACTTCCTACAATGGTTCATTAGTGAACAACAAGAGGAAGAGTTTACTGCAAGGAAACGCCTGGAATTATTTGATGTCATCGGAACGGATGGAATAGGCTCTTATATGATTGACCAAAAGATTCCGGAAATTGGCCCACCACCGGCGGAACCCGGAGCATAAAAAGAAATAGGGGCTAACGCCCCTTTTATTTTTCTAAGTCTTGAATGATTTCAGCCAAGTCCTTGGTCCTTACTTTCCCATACCAATGGTTTCCACAGACTACTGATGGTGCAAATTTGCAACGATCCAAACATTTGCTCTTCACTACTTTAATCTTATGCCCTTTCCTTTTTTTTAATTCTTGTGTAAGCTGTTTTTTCAAGTCCTTTGACCCTTCTTTTGAACAATCTTTACCGTGACATACAAATAGATAGTGAGTTGCAATTGCCGTTTTTTTCATACTCATCCTGCTGCGGCTGCCTGCATTAAAATCCCACACAATATCGCGCCGTAAGTGCCTAAAGCATATCCTAACACCGCTAATAATACGCCTACTGGAGCCAATGCTGGATTGAACGCTGCGGCTACCACCGGAGCTGACGCTGCTCCCCCGACATTAGCCTGACTCCCAATAGCCGTAAAGAAGAATGGCGCCTTAATTAACTTGCCAACTGATAAAAGCAAAATTATGTGAATTGATATCCAAATAAGACCTACCATAAACAAACCTGGGTTCTCCTTTATTTGAGTAACGTCCATACTCATACCAATTGTTGCTACCAGTACAAAAATAAATAAACTTCCAATACGAGACGCGCCTACCCCTTCCAGTTTTTTATACCTTGAAAATGACAAGGCTACTCCAATGGTAGTGGCAATTACTACCAACCAAAAGAATGAAGAGCTAAGAGATTGCAAATTGAACCGTTGAAGAACTTCCTGATGTTTCACAAACCAAGGTGCCACAATATTTGCGCCCCAATGAGCCAAACCGGTACCTCCAAACCCAATACCCATGATCATCATGGTATCTGTTAAATCGGGAAGTTTCCTGATGCTCGCACGGTAATTCTCTATTTTAGTTTGCAAAGCCACAATAGCACTAGAGTCGGCATTAAACAACCGGTCCACTTTTTCGGAACGGTCCGCTCCATACAGTAAAACGGCCATCCAAATGTTGGCGACTATCACGTCTACTGTAATCATGGATGAAAATATTTCATCACTGGCCTGAAAGATCTCCTTCATTGCGGCTTGATTCGCGCCT
This sequence comes from Cytophagales bacterium, assembly GCA_029262935.1. Lineage (GTDB taxonomy): Bacteria > Bacteroidota > Bacteroidia > Cytophagales > Cyclobacteriaceae > JAJCYK01. The sequence goes on from JAJCYK010000568.1 coordinate 4,318, forward strand.
CCTCCGATCCAACTACCAGCAATGGTTGTTAGTCCTCTCCAAACAGCATCTGGTCCCACACCACCTACGACTTCCGGCGCAAAAAATGACACAATAAGAATTGCTAATGGTCCTCCTATTATTATGCCCACTGTACCGGTGAGAAACATGATAAGAGCCTTGGGGCCCAAATTAAGAATCCCTTTTAAATCCGTACTTAACGTCAACAATATCAAACTGGCTGGCAATAAATATCTGGATGCCATGAAATACAACTTAGACTCCTCTCCACTGACAATGTTAAAGGTGTTTAAAAGTGATGGCATGAAATAACACATCAATACCATAGGCATGAACGTGTAGAACCTTTTCCAGAACTTATTCTCACTATGGGCTGTCTTAAAAATAAAGGCAAGGATCATTAAAAGTAACCCCAGGACGATAGCGTCATTGGTTATGAGAGGACCGGATGTTTCCATAGATAATTTCAATTAGCCAAACTAAGCCAAATAAATAGCAAGATGCAAATTGTCTAAAGCGGCGCTACGTACATAATACTTGTGAAAAGCAGGGCGTTAACCTTCGATTCCCGGTAGCTTTCGAATGGGGCTATCGAGTTTCTTTAAAATCTCTTGAGCTTTTTCAACTTTATATGAGCTTTCAGCTACGATTTGCTCAAACAAAGGCCGTGCGTTGGCTATATCGTGTTTGTTTAAATAGCATAAAGCCAGGTACCATTGAGCCACTTCCCGGTAGTTTCCCGGATGATTGTATGCTGTGTTGAAGGCATCTAAAGCCAAATCGTACTGCTCCAAGGAAAAATAGGCAATACCCAAATAGATTTGAGCAGGTAGGTAGTTTTCAGAACTTATGGGCACTTTGCCGAATTCAAGTAAAGCACTTTCATAGTCATGTTTATCATAAAAAGTTAAAGCCTTGTTAAACGGATCTGATTTTTTATCGCCCATAGTAGTAAACC
>JAJCYK010000569.1 GCA_029262935.1 Cytophagales bacterium
TATTATCAAACCCAGTGGCCGTTTCCAAAACATAAATAATCACGATATGCTTAAAAATTATTTTAGAATCGGATGGAGAAACCTAATTAAAAACAAAGGGTTCACCTCTATCAACCTCTTCGGTCTCACCATAGGCATGACCTGTACTATTCTAATTTTCCTTTGGGTTAAGGATGAAATGAATTACAACAAGTTCCAAGCAAGTTATCATGAGATCTATCAGGTGATGGCGCATCGAAATTTCAATAACCAAACCTTTACGGATCCAAACATGGTTTTGCCCCTGGCAGAAGCCATAGAAAATGAAATTCCGCAAATCGAACAAGCCGTAATTACTTCCCACTCTCAGCCCATAAGCATACGCTACGGCACGGAGGTGTTCAGCTTAACCGGTCGACAAACCAGTCCCAACTTCTTTGATTTATTCACAGTTGATTTCCTGAAAAAAAATCAAATCAACCCCATTAATGAACCTTCCTTCATCGTGTTAACGGAATCCACGGCCAAAATTATTTTCGGAGATGAAGATCCCATAAATAAAGTGCTCAGTATTGGAAGTGAAGACGAAGTAAAGGTCACTGCCGTGGTGGCGGATATGCCGGACAACTCCAGCATTCAATTTGATTACCTCATGTCTTTCGACTATTCAAGTGACTATATTAAAGAAAACATGGCAGAGTGGACCAACTCTTCCTGGGTAGTGTACTTGAAGTCTCTGCCCCAAGCCGATCTAGCCCTTATTGATAAGCAAATAAATGCCATCAAGGTAAGGAACGATCCTGGAGATAAAGAAATAAGTACGTATTTCTCTTTTCCTATGAGTAAATGGAGGTTGCAAGGTGATTTTGATGATGGCATAAACACGGGCGGCATGATTGCCTATGTGCGTATGTTTACCATCATCGCTATTATCATTCTACTTATTGCCTGTGTGAATTTTATGAACCTTTCCACTGCACGATCAGAAAAACGGGCCAAAGAGGTGGGCATAAGAAAAACCCTGGGATCGTTAAGAAAGCAGCTGATATATCAATTCTTCACGGAGTCGATCATCTTGGCACTTTTGGCGTTCTGTCTGACTTTAGTGGTGGTGCTTTTATTGCTACCGTCATTCAATCAATTGGTGGACAAACAACTGACGCTCCCCATTTTCGAACCTAGCTTTTGGCTAGGTGCTCTGATCATAATATGCTTTACAGGACTTGTTGCCGGTAGTTATCCGGCTTTGTTCTTGTCTTCATTTAATCCTATCAAAGTATTAAAAGGTACTTTCATAGCCAGCAAAAACGCCGTCTTACCCCGACAGGTGCTGATTGTATTTCAGTTTGCCGTTTCCATATTGCTAATATCTGCCACCATCATAGTTTACCAGCAAATTAGCTTGATCAAAAACAGGGACTTGGGCTATGACCCGAACAATCTAATATCCATCCCTGGCTCCGAGGATACCCAAAACAATTTCGAAGTGATAAAGCATGAATTATTGCAAACCGGTATGATCAGCGCTGTTACGAGAACTATGGCTCCTATGACTCAGATATGGTGGAGAACAGCAGCTCCAGGCTGGGAAGGGAAACCCGATGATCTTAAAATGATCTTTACGGGGTTGACCACCGACGTGGATTACGCTAAGACTATGGATATTAAAATGCAGCAGGGGAAGGATTTCTCTGGTACCCCGGCAGATTCCTCCTATGTACTTCTAAACGAAACCGCGGTGGCAGAAATGGGTTTAGAAAACCCATTGGGAATGAATTTGAGTTTAAGCAGAGATTACACGGTATTGGGCGTGACAGACAATGTCATTCAAGGGTCTCCTTTTGAGCCCGTAGAGCCCATGATGATTTTCTTTGATCCAGACAACTCCCGTTTTATAAGTCTCCGACTCCTTGAAGGTGTACCTCCCAAAGAGGCACTAGCCTCTATTGAAGGTGTTTTTAGGAAATACAATCCTACCCAAGTATTTGAATTTGAGTTTGTTGATAAAGAATTCGAGGAGAAATTTATCAACGAAGACCTAGTAAGTAAACTGAGTAACATTTTCGCCGCCATAGCGATCTTTATTTGCTGTATTGGCTTGGCCGGATTGGCCGCCTTTACTATTGAAAAAAGGATACGTGAAATTGGCATGCGCAAAATCCTCGGCGCCACACTCCGGCAATTGGTGATGCTTATCTCCAAAGAATTCCTAAAACTGGTTTCTATTGCCTTCCTTATTGCCGTCCCCTTGACCTGGTGGTCGATGTACAATTGGTTGCAGAATTATGAATATCAGATAGAAATCAGTCTATGGTTGTTTGCCGTAGTAGGAGCTTCGGTACTCTTGTTGGCCCTGGTGGTGGTAAGCGCCAACACCATCAACGCCGCTATACGGAATCCTATGGAAAGCTTACGTTCAGAATAAGTGGCTAGGCTACTTTTTGGGTTTTTCCGTACCTTGAATGCCAACCATCAAATTTACCATGAAAAAAATTGTCGCCATTTTATTGATCATACTAGGGGTTATCATGATCGGGCTCTCTATTAAATTAGGTGTTTATCCTCCTGGCATCACAGGCATCGGTTTTTTCGCTATAGCTGCCGTATTTTTAAGTAGAGCTAGTGGTTGAAACATTAATTTTCTTTTAAAGCAGTATTAGGATAGATCCCTAAGTATTGGATTCCCAGCTTTATTTTCTCTGGAAAAATGGGTATTTTATGTAGGTATAACCCATCCCCCGGCTATGATAACTGACATTCGAAAATACTTTGAGAAGCAGGAAGAACCTAAAAAAACGAAATCCGGTCCGGTAATCACAATTTCTCGTGATTATGGCTGCAGGGCCAACGAAGTAGCCCAGGAACTTATCCAACACCTCAATGCTCGAATGTCTGTTCGTAAAAAACCTCATCCCTGGAAGGTACTAAACAATGAATTTCTCAAGGAGGCTGCCAAAAATTTAAACCTCCCGGCCTATAAGCTGGAACATGTATTGAACCCTCATCACAAGTCTTTATTAGAAGACTTTCTCGCTTCCTATTCTCGGGAATATGTGGCGGATCATAAAATTCTTAGGAGCATCAAGGAACTGGTTAATTCCTACGCCGAATCCGGCAATCTCATCATTGTAGGCCGGGCTGGGGTTGCTGTTACCCGCAACCTTCCCTGGTCCTTACACATCAAGCTGGAAGCTCCGCTGGCCTGGAGGGTGGAATACTTGAAGACTTCCAAAAATATCACACTGGAAGAGGCCCAGGGCATAGCACATCAAATTGACCAACGCCGCAAGCTTTTTATTAGCCAAATGCGCAAAGAACCCTACGACGAGGCACTATTTGATGTAATTTACAACCGGGCCACTTTAGGTACAGACGCCATTGTAAAATCGCTATTACAGTTGTTGAAATGGAAAGAGATCATATAAAAAGATCCGCAGTTAAATCCGGTCTTACGAAGGGATGACCCTCTAATCTAACACACGCCAAATCCCTTAATTAACGGCTAAAAGTTACCATGTTAATTCGTTAATTTGCCGATCAAATCCTCTAAGATAATATGAAGACCATAAGCATTGTTCTTTTTTTACTCAGCACCTGTCTTATTGGCAATGTACCTCCCGGAGGTTCCAAACCATCGGTAGTAGTAATGGCTTACTACGTGCCAGAAAAGGATTATCATCCCGAAAGCATACCAGTGGAGAAATTGACTCATATTATTTACAGTTTTACCCATGTCATTGATGGGGAGATGAAATTTCGGAGCCCGGGAGTGGCGGGTGCCAAGCTTACACTTTTGGTAGCGCAAAAAAGCCGTAACCCCAACTTAAAAGTAATGATCGCTTGTGGCGGTTGGGGGGCTGATGGGTTTTCCGATATGGCCCATACTGTGGAAAATAGGACCAAGTTCGTGCAAAGCGCCAAAGCATTCATTGAAACCTACCATTTGGATGGCTTAGACATCGATTGGGAATATCCTGGGATTCCCGCGGCCGGCACCGGAGCCCGTGATGAAGATTTGCAGAACTTTACTTTATTGATGAAAGAACTTCGAGAAGCTTTGAATGAATTGGATCGACCTCAGACATTAACCTTTGCATCAGCCGGTTGGGAGCCTTATTACGATCATATCCAGGTTACTGAAGTGATGAAATACGTGGATTTTATGAATATTATGACCTACGATTTGGTGGTTGGCACCAGCCCCTACACAGGTCATCACACGGCGTTGGGATGGATCAAGCCGGCGGATTTAGAGGGCTCCCCGTTATGGGCTTTTGTGGAAAGCAAGAAGGAAGAAACGGCCCAACAGAAGCACCAGTGGGGACCTAGATCCACGGAAAAAATTGTGGATTTCTGTATCAAACAAGGGGTTAATCCCCGTCAAATCGTAATTGGCGCGGCCTTTTACGGAAGGGCGTGGAAAGGGGTACATCCGGCAGAAAATGGTCTGTATCAAGCCAATGGGGGTGTTTACATTGGCTGGAGCGCTTATCATTACATAAGAAATACCTTTGAGCCCGACCCGGATTTTCAGCGCCATTGGGATAAAGTAGCGAAAGCGCCTTATCTTTTTAATCAAAAGGACAGCATTTTCATTTCCTATGACGACACCGTTTCAGTAAAGCTAAAGACTCAATTTGCTCAAGAAAATAACTTGGGAGGCATTATGTTTTGGGAATTGAGTAATGATACCAAAGAAGATGATGGGCTGTTGGACGCTATTTATCAAGCGGCAATTACCGATACCAATTAATGCATTCGCTTCTAAAAATAGGGTTATTCACAGCGGTGCACTTTGCGCATTCCTGTACTCCTGAACAAAAGCCCCCCGTGGATATTCAGGTGCTTGACTATGTAGACCCCATGATCGGCACTGGATTTCATGGCCACACGTTTCCCGGAGCCGTAGTACCTCATGGCAGAGTACAATTGAGTCCGGATACACATCTTTTAGGTTGGGATGCTAGTAGTGGCTATCACCATGACGACACCACACTTCATGGTTTCAGTCATACTCACCTGAGTGGCACAGGCATTGGCGATTTGGGTGATCTCTTATTCCTTCCTTTTACCGGGGCTTTTCCAGATCAAAAACCTATCGGCACACTATCACACCGAATGGAAGAGGCCACTGCCGGATATTACAAACTGGTAGTAGCTCCTTGGGAAGTAAAAGCTGAACTTTCAGCGGCTAAACGTACAGGATGGCATCGGTATACGTACCCGGTGGCAGAAGAGGCAGCGCTTATGGTAGATCTGTCTCACATTTTACAACCGGATTGGGGACATCATTTGGTAGAAAGCCAGTTGACTATAATTGACGAATACACCCTGCAAGGATACCGGCTTACCAGCGGCTGGGCGGCCACAGATCCTATATGGTTTACTTGTGTGTTTGATCAACCCATAATTAAACACAACCTGGTAGTGGACGGGCAATTTGAGACCTCGGGTAGCGCTCAAGGAAAGAATCTGACGGCCTATTTGTCGTTTGGTAAATTGACCCAACCGCTAAACGCCAAAGTCGGCTTATCCGCAACTGATATAAAAGGATCAATGATCAACCTAGCCGCTGCAACCTTCGGCTCTTTTGATTCCGTAGTTCAAGCTGCACAAAAGACTTGGAAAGATGAATTGGGAGCTATTGTCATTGAAACTAAAGACGAACAAGTACTCGAGAATTTTTATAGCGCCCTCTATCACAGTAAAATTGCTCCTATGGTGTACAGCGATGCCGACGGCCGGTATCGAGGCCTGGATGGAGCCATACACAAATACGAAAGCGGCGAGCGTTATACGGTTTACTCTATTTGGGACGTATTTCGCAGTTGGTATCCCTTGATGACCATAATAGAGCCCGCACGGGCCCGGCATTGGGCTTATGATATTTACGAACATTCCAGAGAAGGCGGTTTGTTGCCCAAATGGCCCCTCAATGGTAACTATACAGGAACCATGGTGGGATATCCTGCGGTGGCAATATTGGCGGATGCTTTCGAAAAAGGATTATTGGACTCTATACCTGACAAGATTATTGAGGCATCTGTTGCCAGCAGTATGTGGCAGCCGCAGTTTTATGAAAAGCACCAAGGAACACGTGCTGAAAAAGTAATGTCTAAACACATTTACTTCAAAGAAAAATTAGGATTTGTGCCCATAGACAGCTGTACAGAATCTGTCTCCTATGGTTTGGAAATGGCCTACTACGATTGGTGTATTGCAGTAATGGCAGATTTACAAGGGGAGGAAGAGTTGGCTAGAAAATACCACGAAAAGGGCAAGGCGTATCAACATTACTTTGATGCTGACCTTAAGTTCATGCGTGGAAAAAATGCCGATGGTTCCTGGGATGATAATTTTAACCCACGCTTTTCTGATCATCAAAAAAGCGAGTTTGTTGAGGGTAACTCCTGGCAATGGACGCCTTTTGTACCCCATGACATTGCCGGCCTGGCGCAATTAATGGGCGGAAAAGAGGCTCTGGGAATTTGGTTGGACAAGCTTTTTTCCGAACCGTCAACCATTGAAGGAGACAACGCTTCGGGAGATATCACGGGGCTTATTGGGCAATTTGCACACGGCAATGAACCCAGTCACCACGTGCCTTTTATGTATCAATTTAGTGACCGCCCTTGGCGCACGCAGGAAGTGTTGGATACTATCATGAACCATTTTTATCAACCCACACCTGCAGGTATTATTGGCAACGAGGATTGCGGACAAATGTCCGCTTGGTATGTATTGAATTGTTTGGGCTTGTATCAAATTACTCCTGGCAAGGGGATCTTTACTCTAGGCCGCCCTTTAATTGACAAGGCACGGATCAAAGTAAAAGACGGTTGGTTTACTATTGAGGTATTCAATAACACAGCTTCTAATAAATACATCCAAAAAGCTGCGCTAAATGATCAATCATTAGATCAATTGTCCATCCAATATTCTGATTTCAAAGCCGGCAACATCCTTAAAATTTATATGTCAAACGAGCATATTTAGGACAGTTTCGCTAAAATTTTACCTATGTATACAACCAAATAGCAGAAAAGTGAGTCTTATAAGTACAAATCATTGTAAACCATGAGAATAGTGAAGTTTTGGGTATTGTTGACTGGGGTATTTTTGATGCAATGTGCTGAAGATACTCCCAATGTGTTTTCGCTTAATGAACAATTGGCGGTACATGAAGTACAACTCGTGAGTCTGGAGTTGGAAGATGTAGACAAACGCATCGATCTACAGGTGATAGAAATCAATGAATCTCGTTGCCCGTCAGATGTGGTTTGTATTCGCTACGGAGAAGCTAAGGTTAAAGTCGGTGTCAATGGCAATGAGGAAATTCTTAAAACTGTGGACCTTTGCATTGGTGATTGCCCTGAGCGTACCGGCGGATTCATTGAAGCAGACACCGTGCAAGTACAGTTGGATGGCGAAGACTATGCCGTAATATTATCCGGCGTAACCCCCTACCCTACTACTACTAACCAATCCATACCAAAACAAGCTTTACTCCAGGTCATTCGTTGGTAATTTCTATGGCCAGTCCAGCTGATATTTAGAGATTTGTTACTCAGATCCTCCTAATATTTGTCGGCAATATTCCAGACACTTTGACAATTCCTTCACCGCGTCAGATCCTGTGGGAATATCGTATTCCAATTCCGCAGTAGCAGGAAACGTGTACTTATTGCCTTGCATCAGCTGCAGCACCTGTTTGATGGGTGTATCTCCTTGACCCCATGGCATATTAGCTTTACCATGTTCCGGATTCTGCCGGTCTTTCAAATGCATACTGGAAATGCGTTCATGTTTGCCGGAAATTAATTCCAAAGCGTCAACGTTACCAGCAGCAGTGTAATGACCCAAATCAAGATTTAGCATGTTGTGCTTAGACTGTGACAAAGCCGTATCCCAAAGTGTAGGCGTTTGTTGTTCATGCCCATGATAGGCCACATATATTTTATGCTTGGCGGCCATTTGACCTAATTTCTGTGTATGGGCATCGTTGCTGGGATGTTCTAAGGTTACATGATCGGCGCCTAAAGCTTTCGCAGCTCGAAAACCGTAATCAATTTCCGCATCGCTGTTTTTCTGTCCGAAGGCATTCGGCTTGAATCCGTATATGCGAACCCCCGCGTCTTTATACATTTTCTTTAATTGCTGGAACTTATCCATAGCCACTTTCGTACGCCATTGTGCCACAGATTTATTATACTCACCCATCTGTGCCTCCATATTTTGTAGTGCTTCCTCCTCTCCTTTGTCTAAAGTCTCTCCTCCCCTTTGCTTCCTTATCAACTGATAATAGGCTTGCCGATTCACAGGATTTTCACTTTTCCCGGCAAAGGTTTCCGCAGGATCTCCCATGAGTTCAATGGCATTTATTCCAGAATCAAGCACATACTTTAAGGTGGCCTCCGCGCTTTGATCCGGCATGCTTCTAAAGGAGTAGGTAATAGCTCCAATTTGCACTCCATTTATGAGGGAGTTGGGCTTGTTGTAGGAAGTAAGTATGGCTGGTGCGCCCCAAATTGAAGGTGCAGCGGCCATACCCGTTAGCAACGTGGCAGATGTACCTATAAAACGGCGTCTGTTAACCTTGTGCGGATGATTCTTCATGATAGAATAGGATAGTATAGAACGAGTGTTTCCTTTATAAGGTACAGAAAAGCCATCAGCTATCCAATCCGCCTGCCATGCCATAATCTGGTGATTTAAAATCCATATATACTCACAATTCTTTGTATTTGTATTCAAATGCTTAATTTACCACCATGGCAAAATCAAACCTGAAGCGGCACTTGGGCCTTAGAGGATTAGCAGCCACGGGAATTTGCTCCATGCTGGGGGCTTCCGTTTACATTGTGCCTTTTATGATCCAACGCCATGTGGAAGGCATCGGTCCCTATGTAATCCCGGCGTTTTTATTTGCCGCCATTCCCGCCATCTTTGCCGCTATTGCCTACGCAGCTCTGGCTACGGCTATGCCCGTGGCTGGGGGTAGTTACATTTATGCCAGCCGGGGTCTAAATCCTTATTTAGGATTTATCGCCAGCTTTTCACAATGGTTTGGCCTGTGTGTAGCCATCGGTGTGATCTCATATGTGATTGTTCCTTTCATTAGAGATGTCGCACAGGTACTGCATTGGCAGGATACCGCAGCTCTATTGGACCAAGGCCTCATTAGGGTATCCATAGCTCTGTTGCTGTTGTGGCTCTTTGTGCTTATCAATATACGAGGCCTAGGTGCATATCAGAAAAGTTTGATTCCCTTAATGATGCTGATGTTCCTACTTGGGGTTATAGTAATCTTTGTGGGATTTACCAACGATCATAATACCTACGCAGCGGCCTTGGCTGTTACTGATACGCTGATTCCTGAATCAAACAGTTCCTCGTTAAGCAATTACACTTTTTTATCGGCGGCGGCGGTTTTATTTGCCAGTTTCATCGGGTTTGACTCCATTGCCCAAGCGGGTAGTGAAGCCAAAAACCCCACAAGAAATTTACCTTTGGCCATAGGCATTACCATATGCTCTGTAGGTGGCTTTTATTTCTTGTTTACTTCGGCGGTCTATCATACCGTGCCCTGGAATTACGTAGCCATGCTAGCTAGCCATCAGGACATTACCGCACCAGGATTACTAAGTCCCGTGCTGGACCCTTCAATAGCAGCACTTATTATATTGGGAGCTGCCGTGGCTCTCATCAAGGATTTACCCGCTATGCTATTGTCGGTCTCACGTTTGATGTACGCTTGGGCTCAGGACCGCATATTTCCCTTATCAGTGACCCGAATCCACCGCAAGTACAATACCCCGCATATAGCTTTGATCTGCAGTGGAATAATGGCCTCCTTAGGTATTTTTGGGAGCCATTTTGCCGGTGATTTCTTTATGGGAGTAGATATCATGGTTACTTCCATGTTGGTTAACTTTTTGCTTATTTGTATTACCCTGGGGATAATATACAAGAACAACCCGGAAATTGCATCCCAAGTGACTCTCTTGAAATCGTCCCGGTCTCGAGTGATAGTTAGTTTAGCGGGAATTCTATTTCTATTGTTATTTTTAATTATTCATATTTATAAAGACCTCAATTCAGATACCATCTGGTATTTCAAGTCAACTCCAATTTGGGTACTGGTAATGACCGCAGGTTCTTTGGTCTACTTTTTGGCTTTGAAGAAACTTAAAGCCCAGGGAGTAGATATTAAGTCACAATTCCAAAAATTGCCTCAATCTTTTTCGGAGAACTCAATTGAATCTTAATGACTCTTTCTAAAACGTGCACTCTTTCCGATAGCCTGACTATCTCCAAAGTATTGGGGGGACTGTGGCAGGTTGCTGATATGGAACGGGATGGTAAAACGCTGGACCCGCAACAGGCATCCCAGGCAATGGCCGGATATGTCAAGCGTGGAATTACCACCTTTGATATGGCAGATCACTATGGGTCCGCGGAACTCATTGCAGGTGCATACCAAAACATGCAGCATGTCCCTCCGGCTCAATTTTTAACTAAATGGGTGCCTACACCAGGAGCCAAAAACAAAGACGAAGTACGCGCTGCTGTGGAAAGGTCTTTACAAAGACTGGCAACTGATAGTATTGACTTGCTGCAATTTCATGCCTGGAATTACTGCGATCCCAGTTGGTTGGATACCATGTTCTACTTACAGGAGCTAAAAGAAGAAGGGTTAATAAAGAATATTGGCGTTACGAATTTCGACACCACCCATTTACGAATTGCCCTTAGCAGTGGAGTTCAAATAGTGACTAACCAAGTGAGTTACTCCATTTTGGACCAAAGGGCTGCCACCGGAATGACCTCGTTGTGTCAAGAGTTTGGAGTCAAAATTCTGGCCTTCGGGACTTTGGGAGGAGGCCTAATATCAGAAAAATGGCTGGGAAAACCAGAACCAAAAAGTTTAGATTCCTGGTCGCAAATGAAATACAAACGTTTTATTGACGCCTCAGGGGGCTGGCACAAATTTCAAAGAGTCTTAGAAGTGCTGCAACAAGTTGCCGTAGCCCACAAACGTTCCTTATCAAATATTGCCACAAATTTTGTCTTACAAGCTCCCGTGGTTGCAGGCATTATCATCGGTGCCAGGTTAGGAGAAAGAGATCACATTGATGACAATTTAGGTCTTTTTGATTTTCAGCTTGCCGAGCACGAATTAGCTTCTATAAAAGAAGCGCGCGCTCAATTAAATCCCATCCCCGGCGATTGTGGGGACGAATACCGTCAACCGCCTTTCCTAACCGCTGCTGGTGATCTTAGTGATCATTTATCCGATCTTCCGAAGCCTTATCAGGTAATTACTGGGAAACACAAAAAAAAGGTACTCTCAGGAACCACTTGGGAAGATTTAGCCGGATTTAGTCGAGCGGTAATGAAAGGGAAACGAATTTGTATTTCAGGTACCACTGCGACCCAAGGTACCCGGGTGATCGGCGACCAAGATCCTGAAGCCCAAACACATTTTGTTCTTGATAAAATTGAAGGCGCCTTGCATTCCTTTGGGGCTTCTTTAGAGCAGGTAATTCGGACTCGCATATTTATTAAGAACATGAAAGACTGGGAAGTGATAGCCAAAGTACATGGGGCCCGTTTTGCGACCATTCAACCGGCCAATACTATGGTACAAGCCGGTTTGATTGGGGATGAGTATTTAGTAGAAATAGAAGCCGAAGCGGAAATTGATTAACACACCTAAAGTGCTAACAGGCTTATCCGTGGCCACAATTTTCTATATTTTTTTGTAACCAATGCTTCCCCTATTCATCTAATAGATGGGACTGTAAAATGTCCCCCATTAGATAATTCCTAAATTAACTACCACCATGAAATTCTTACGCACCTCTCTTGCTCTCCTATCCTTATCACTCCTGGCATTGGCCAGCATCCACACGGTTCAGGCACAGTCCTGTGATACACCCGATGGATTGACAGCCATAGATGTTGGTGTACAATCCGTGACGCTTACCTGGAACGACACTGAAGGCGCCAACCTTTACAGAGTGCGTTATAGACCACTTGACGGCAGTTGGTCGGCCACTAGAGTTACAGATAACAGCCTTGACCTGAATGGGTTATTAGAAAACACCACCTACCAATTCCAAGCAAGAGCGATCTGTGGAAATCAAAGATCCACATGGTCAGCTATCTCCTTATTCACAACTTCAAATACTACGGCTTGTGACATGCCCACTGGACTTTTTACACTGGGTATCGGGTCTTTACAAGCTACTTTAACCTGGCAAATGGTCACAGGGGCCAACAGCTATAATGCTCGGATAAGAGAAGTTGGCACCACTACTTGGACAGAAATTAATGGCATCAATTCTAACCTAACCATCGCCGATGGGTTAAGTGCTAATTCGACCTACGAATACCAAGTACAGGCAGATTGTGGGTCGAGCAATTCTGACTTTTCAGAATCGGAGGTCTTTACTACTCTTGACAATGTTTGTGTCCCTCCCACAAACTTTCAGGTAACAGCAGTCACTACCAATACTGTCAGTTTATCTTGGAACGCGGTGGGTGGTGCTAACCACTATTTAGTGCGCTACCGGGAAACGGGCACTTCCGATTGGTTACTAAGGGATTTTATTGGGTCCACTTTTGTCACATTAACTGACTTGTTTCCCAACACCCGCTTCGAAGCTCAAATACAAGTGGATTGCACGTTGGGGTCTACAGATTTTACGGAGTCTATTTTCTTTACTACGGATCAAATCAGCGTATGTGAAGTTCCTCAAAATCTAAATGCCACGCAAATTTCAGAAACTTTTGCCACCCATAACTGGGATCCTGTGATAGGCGCTTTGGACTATACCGTACGCAGAAGGGTTGCCGGTATGGAAGAGTGGACTTTTGAACATACCACCACCCAAACGAGTGTACAGACATTTTTGCTAACGCCCGGAACTACTTATGAATTCCAAGTAGAAACACATTGTGTAATAGGCAGTTCTGGCTTTTCCGGCCCCGCTTTCTATACCACGGATCAAGTAAGCACTTGTCCCATTCCAGAAACTTTGACTACCTCCAACATCACAGATGGTTCTGCCTTCTTGAATTGGGAAAATCTTATTGACGCCAGTACGTATACCATTCAGCACCGGGTAGATGGCAACCTAAATTGGACCACCACCAATCGAAATTTTAGCAATCTTAACCTGACCAACTTAATACCAGATACACCTTACGAATGGAGAGTCCGATCCAATTGTGAGAGTATCAATTCTGATTACTCCTCAATTCAAAATTTCGTCACTTTAACCGCAGGCGCATGTCCTATACCTACGGGATTGTTCGTTTTAGGCATTACTAATTCCAGCGCTACATTGACTTGGCGTAGTGTGGCAGATACCGATGGATACAATGTGCGCTATCGTGAAACAGGTAGTACATCTTGGACCAATGTCAACGGGGTTGCTAGCAACCTGCTAGGAATCAGCAATTTGAATGCTGGCGCTTCTTATGAATTTCAAGTACAAGCTATATGTGACAATGGAAATTCTGATTTTTCACCCGCGGATACATTTACCACGGGTGGAGCACTGGCTATCATGGGTACTTCAGATGCACCAGCGTCAATAAGCAGCCAGGCACATGTGTTAATTTATCCAAACCCCGCCAGGGATTTTCTTAACGTGGATGTGGCAGGAAAAGTAGGCGAGTTCGTTTCAGTCAGCATATTTAATTCTCAGGGCAATTTAGTATCAACTGCTAAACATCAATTAAACACCATTCGAGATTCCATCAGTATACCCCTTAAGTTGAAAAATCAGGGCTTTTATCAGGTCGTAGTAAAAAGTTCTTTGGGAGCTACCCGTCAAAGGTTAATACTTCATTAAAGACGTAGGAGAAACGATGCTCTTGCCATGGACTTAGGGACACCGGATAATTGTTTGGGTAGCTTTAAAAAATAGCTTCTGCTTGAATCAAGGGTTAAATATTTAACCAATAGGATAACTTTAAAACCAAGGCGCGATTCTTAACCCTCAGGTTGTTCCCAATGTAATTGTCGGAGTAAATGATGAACAAGTCTGAAACGGGCTGAAACCGCCACTGAAAACGAGCGTTTAAATTTACATTATCAATTTGTTCATTGTATTGGATAAACGTCGTTATGAATATTTTATCAGTAAATGTAAAATCTATCTTAGGGCTTATCAACCAAAACCTGGCGCTACTAAAAGGTGACGGCAAGTCTATACGGTCATGAGTTACGTTTAAGGAGATACTACCGAATGGTTGATATCGATAAATCACGGAGCCACTAAAGCTTGTTCTGTCCCCATTAAAATACCCTCCATGAGACCCTTCAAGAACATAGCTAAACACGTTGCGCCTATCCGATTCGAAACTCACAGCAACATTTTGCCAGTGGTAATCCGTACCAGTGGCTAATGAATCTCCTTGGTTATTTGTAGGGTCGAAAGGTGCTTGTAATTTTATATAATTGTCAGTAGCCCCTATGGACAAGCTGGCCGTGTTGGACCACAGGACGTCATAAGAAATCATAACTTCTCGATCGGTGAGATCAAAGTTACGGTCCAGAAACATCTGTCCTTGAAAATTGGGTCCATGGCGGATAATACGTTCATCTTCAGGATAGAACTTATACGAAAACACGGGCTCAAACTTAAAATACCCTCTCCTGGGTACAAACCCCACCTCGGCTTTGTAATCTTTACCCACCACTTCGTGGTTCCATTCTGCCGTAACAAATTGAGTTTGATACCTTAAATTGGCACCGTGAGCAAAACTTTTCCCTTGCTTTTCCGGCGAGAATGAATGATGGTAAATCATTTTACCTGTCCATTTGTTGTCAGCACTCGCTAAGTTAAAGTCCAGACCGGCAATACGGTTGAAGCGGGAACGAATGAGACCCGTTGGGTCCTCAGAAGATTGAGAATAATCCAAGGCTTCTCGGTTTACAAAGATACCTGCAATATTGGATCGTGAAAAAACGCGTCGTTGAAACGCCAATACAGAATAATTTTGACTGGATAGATTAATACTGTCCACCTTGCCGGTAGTAATATTTAACAACCCTAACCTCCAGTCTTGGTTTACCTTACCGCTTAATCGGGCACCTGCAATAATGGGGCTTTCCAATCCAATCCTTCTAGAAAAAAAGGGCCGCAGCCGGTCGAAACCAAAATTGGCAAAGAGATCACTGTTCTCCAAGAAGAATTGTCTTCTCTCAGGAAAAAACAACTCAAAACGATCCAGGTTGGTGACTTGT
>JAJCYK010000570.1 GCA_029262935.1 Cytophagales bacterium
TGGGCAACAACCCCTCTCAGTTAGGTCAAATTGCCGCCGGCTTAGCTGGTAATTTAGGAAACCTTAAATTCAGCCGAGATCATGAAAAAGAAGCGGATGATTATTCTGTAGTATATTTGGCTAATACCAAATACCAATGCAATGCAGCTTATTCTTTTTTTCAAAAATTATTGGATGAAGAGAAAGCCGGTGAAGTCCCTAAATTTTTAAGTACCCACCCAGCTCCTCAGGATCGGGTGGATGATATAAACAAAAAAGCAACAGAAGTGGGTTGTAGCATTAAACCCTGGAATCCCGCTTCATATAAAGATTTTGTAAAAAGCTTACCTTAGTGAAAGACTCAGAAATAACATTTTCAATTAAATTGGACGACAATAACGTTCCAGAAAAAATCCACTGGAATGCATCGGACAAACCTGGAGAAACTCCTAGTGAGACCAAGTCGCTGGCCATAAGCCTATGGGATCATGATCAGAAAAACACCTTGCGTATTGATCTGTGGACTAAGGACATGCCTGTACTTGAAATGAAAAGGTTTTATATTGATGCTATTGGTGGTATGGCCCAAAGTGTACTCAATGCTACGGGCGATAATTTCATGTCTGAGGAAATTCAAGCCCTTTGTGATAAAATGGTAGAATACCTGCGTAAAGAGGCCTCAAAAAATAACGGATAAATACCAGCTACTAATCCCCGTCCGGAACCCTTCGAATTTGCATTTATTTTGCATAACTTATAATAATATGTACTTTTAAAGCTGCGAAAGTTTGCATTTAGCAAATTTGGTGGTGTTCGATTAAGAAATTACTAATGCGTCTAAACTCAAAACTATGAAGAAAATTTTTACTCTACTTGCATCTGCCCTTTTGGTGCTGGCAATTTCTGGGTTAAGTGGAAGTGCCCTTATGGCACAAACCTCCGTATCAGGAACTGTTACCGAAGAGGCCACCGGCGAACCATTAATAGGGGTAAATATTGTTGTAAAAGGAAAAGTAATTGGCACTATTACTGACATCAATGGAAATTTCAACCTTTCCATACAGCAAGCTCCCCCACTTACCTTACAAATATCTATGGTGGGCTTTGGGACCGAAGAAATTGAAATAACCGAAAACAGCGTAAGTGGCATCGGTGTCACTTTATCAGAAAATATACTGTTGGGTCAAGAGATAGTGATTTCAGCATCCAGAGTGGCAGAAAACATTTTGGAGTCGCCGGTTACTGTAGAAAAGATGGACATATTAGCCATACAGCAAACTGCAGCACCTAACTTTTTCGAAGCAGTTGCGCATATTAAAGGAGTAACTACCAGCACGGGTAGTTTGACTTTCAACTCCATAAATACCCGGGGTTTTGCCACTATAGCCAATGTACGATTTGTAACCTTAGTGGATGGTATGGACATTTCAGCTCCATTGCTAAACTTCCCCACAGGTAACCTGGTAGGAATTTCTGAACTAGATGCGGAAAGTGTAGAACTTGTACCAGGAGCGACTTCCGCGCTTTATGGTCCAAACGCTTTCAACGGGATATTAATAATGAGTAGTAAAAGCCCCTTCGATTATCAAGGTTTGAGCGCTCAGGTAAAAGTAGGCGTCACCGATTCTGAAGCGGGTGGAACAGATCCATTGTATAATTTTGGATTTCGATATGCCAAAGCGTACAATAATAAGTTCGCTTTTAAAGTAAACTTCAACCTCCTTAAGGCTACAGACTGGAGGGGAAACGATTTCTCTACAGACCGGGTAATACCGGGCAATATACCGGGTTCTCCTAATTTTGATGGATTAAATACCTATGGTGACGAAGCTGTTATTGCAGGAAGTTTAGCAGCACTAACAGGAATCCCCGAATTAGCACCTTTGGGAAGTATCGACATTCGACGCACGGGCATAGAGGAGCAAGTGCTATTGGACAATGAAGATGCCAAAAGTATAAAAGCAGATGCTGCCGTTCATTATCGTATTAATGACAACGTAGAAGCCTCTCTCAACTATCGGTACGGGGGTGGTAGTTCCATTTATCAAGGATCCGCCAAATTCGTATTAAGAGATTTCTCTCAGCAATTCTATAAAGCTGAAGTAAAGGGAGACAACTTCTTTGTAAGGGGTTATCTAACCCGTACGGACGATGGAGATTCTTACAATCTGGACGCTCTTGGTGCTTTTACCAATGAAAGAATTTCACCCACTATCGCTGAGTGGGTGCCTAACTACCTGGGTACTTATGTAGCAGCCATCCAAGGCTTCGTACCAGGAGTGCCTGGTGGAGATGCAGATGCAGCACACGCCGCGGCCCGTAGTGTGGCTGACGCCAGCAGAAACGCCTTAACTGAAAGCGGTCTACAAAGCTTTATTCAGGCCACCAGGAATGCTAACCTTTCCATTGACCCCAACGGAGCCGGCTTTATAGAAGGCTCTCGATTGTGGCACGGAGAAGGAGGATATAACTTTAAGAATGAAATAAACTTTGCAGAAATACAAGTGGGCGGAAACTTTCGTCGATACAGCATCTTTTCTGGAGGAACCATTTTTGATGAAAATCTAAATGACGACGGCAGCTTTGACCGCGTGGATATTGATGAATGGGGTGCCTATGTACAAATAGGTAAAAAGATTGCTGAAAAATTAAGCCTTAAAGGATCCATACGTTGCGATAAGAATCAGAACTTCGACGGTCAATTTAGTCCCCGCGTTTCTGCGGTGTACTCCGTAAGTGAGAACCACAACATACGTGCTTCTTTCCAAACAGGATTTAGGAATCCAGATACTCAGAGTCAATTTATTTGGTTCCCAACTTCGGCAGGAATCCTTGTAGGTAGTACCCAGGAAAACGCAGAACGCTATGGAATTCACAACGGTGGAGCCTTAGACCCTGTCACCTTGGAGCCTATAGATATCGATTTTGTGGCGCCCGAAAAACTTACTGCTTTTGAAATTGGTTACAAAGGTGTAATTGCCGGAGATGTGCTAGTGGATGTAAACTACTATCACAATAACTATGACGGCTTTATTGCAAACCGACCGGTGCTAAGCGCTGGCCCTGTAGTAAGAAGAGGGGAAACTCTAACCAACGCGATTGGAGGGTTTAACATTTTGATGAATCCCTATGTTAACGTAGCTGAAGATATTAGTTCAGATGGTATTGGTGTGGGTATTACCTGGAGCATGGGCCAAGGGTATACGTTTGGAGGAAGCTACAATTGGGCTGACTTTAACGTAGCTGAAGATGTTACAGATGGTTTTTTGGCTGGATTTAATACTCCTGAACACAAGTTTAGTCTTAACTTCGGTAATAGAAACATTGGAGAAAATATTGGTTTTAACATGTCTTTCCGCTGGCAAGACGATTTCCTTTGGGAATCAACTTTTGGTACTGGTATCATCCCAGATTACGGCGTATTTGACTTCCAAGTGAACTATAAAGTAGAATCACTTAAATCTGTATTCAAGATTGGTGGTACCAATCTACTAGGTGGTGACTATAGGACCAATATCGGACCTGGATTTGTGGGTTCCCAATACTATTTTGCCATCACCTTTGATCAATTCTTGAACTAGCCTAATCTTTAGAGAACTATGAAAAATTTTAAATATCTATAC
>JAJCYK010000571.1 GCA_029262935.1 Cytophagales bacterium
ACTTAGGTTTGGAAATTCTTTGCGAATCATTTCCGGTAAAAGCAGCAACTGGTAATCGTGAATCCATAAAGTATCTCCGTCTTCCAAAAAGTTAATGACCTCGTTACAAAACTTCTGGTTTACTTGCACATAAGCCTCCCAAAAGGATTCTTTATACACGGAATACTGACTGAAGTAGTGAAATATGGGCCATAGTGTTTCATTACTGAACCCCTCGTAATAGTTTTTAATTTCTGATTGGGTGAGGAATACGGGGTGCATATTCTCAGCTTTCAGCTTTTCAGTGACGTTAATGCGTTCAATTCCTTGGTTGATCAATAAACCCGGCCATCCAATCCAAAGGTTGCCTCCTTGTTTGTAGATGGAGCCCAAGCCAGTGGCGAGCCCTCCTTCACTGGGTTGAAAGTGCAACCCCTCGGGGTCTTTGGTTACCCGAACAGGTAGCCGATTTGATACGATAATCGTTTTGGACATGTCCTTACGGTATTTGCTAGTGCAAAAAAATAAAATAACCAGTAGTACTGGAAATTAAAATCTCTTTGGGGGATTTAACTGTTGAAAGCCCTTAATTTAATTTCAGTTAGCCTTCGTTTGGTGTCTCTGGGAAACTTTCCATTAATGATCCAATCGTAGTACTGGGGCTCTTTTGATAATACCTCTAAGATAGGTTTCCCTCGGTACTTGCCAAAATTAAAGACTTCAACATTTTCATTGTTATAGACGAATCTTCCAGCTAGGTCAACCATTTTACTACTGGTAATATCCGCTAGAGACTGCATATCATTGGATACTACTCCCAGTTTCTTCCCTCGATTATCCAATACTTCTTGCCCTTGGTAGCGACTGACTTGGGCTTTTAACACTTCATAGGTGGCCATGGTATCAGCAGCCGCATTATGGGCATTCTTTAGCTCTTGCCCCGTGTAAAATTTAAGAGCCGCTGCTAGGTTTCGTTTTTCCATCAAATGGAATATACGTTGCGTGTCAATCAGTTTCTTATTCTTTAAGTCGAAATCAAGATCTACTCGTAGAAATTCCTCCACCAACATCGGAACATCGAACTTGATTACGCTAAATCCCGCCAGGTCGCAACCTTGGAAGAAGTCCAGCAGCTCTTTAGCCACTTGTTTGAAAGTAGGAGCGTCTTTCACATCTTCATCATAGATGCCATGGATTAGACTAGAATCTCGGGGGATAGGTACACCGGGGTTTAGCCGGATCTGTTTCTGATCTACCGTTCCGTTTGGATGCGCTCTTACAATAGCAATTTCAATAATCCTATCGTCCACGATATCCGTGCCGGTGGTTTCTAAGTCAAAAACCGCTAATGGTTTTTTTAAATTTAAGTCCATGGGGGCGCTATCTAGCTATCCTTTATGATTGCATCGCTAAGTACTTTGATGCTGAGATTATTGAAGTTACCAGAACTCATTAGTAATAGATTTTTTGCGTCCCAATTTTGACCTAGAAGAAAGCGCTCAAATTCCATAATGTCACTAAATACTTTTAACTCCGGATGATTAAAAGCAGCCCTTATTTCATCTTTTGAGATGGGTTCAAGTTTTTTATGAGCAATGGTTTCTGGATTATAATATACAATAGGAAGATCTGCCGATTCGAAAGAGTCACTGTATTGGCCAAGAAACTTTTTATTTAAGCTACTAAAGGTGTGAAGTTCTATGCAGGCTACCAAACTGCGATCTGGGAATTGTTGCTTAAATGCTTTGGTAGTAGCCGACAATTTTGAAGGGGCATGAGCATAATCTTTAAATATGGCGGTACTGTTGCTGCTTTTAACCAATTCCAGTCTATTAGCTGCTCCTTGAAACGATTGAATCGCCTCGTAAAACTGTTCGTCCGTTATGCCAATTTTCTTCAAGACTTCTTTCGCGCCATTGAAATTCTGCATGTTGTGCCTGCCAAAAACTTGTACGGGTACGGATCCATTGCCCGTGGTTAAGTACGTGATGCCGTTTGCTATCATTGAGGGATGTTCCTGATAGGGGATGGAGGTAACGTCTTCTCTTTGTTTACCACAAATTACCGTAGCCAGGTCATCTTCTTCACAATAAATTAAACTGCCGGCTTTGGGGCTGGCATCAGCAAAAAGATCAAATTGTTTAACGTATTCGTCAATGGTTGGAAAGACATTGATATGGTCCCAGGCTACTCCACTTACAAGTCCTATATGGTGTTGATATTTAAGAAATTTTGGAGTCTTATCTAAAGTAGAAGTTAAATACTCATCACCTTCTATGACAATGATGGGAGCTTCGCTTAGTTTCACTGTGTTGTCTATTCCTTTCAGCTGGGCACCTACTACATAATCAAAGGAGTGATTGAAAAATTGTAATACATGAATGATCATGGAAGTAATGGTCGTTTTTCCATGACTTCCCGCAATTACTATTCTTTGTTTGTTTTGGGATTGTTGATAAATAAAATCAGGATAAGAAAAAACGGGAAGGCCCAATTCGTTGGCTCGGTGCAATTCGGGGTTGTCTTCTTTTGCATGCATTCCGAGTATGACGGCATCCAATTCACTGTGAACCCTATTTGCATCCCAGCCTATACTTTCAGGAAGCAGATCATGGGCGGCCAATCGGCTTTTTGATGGTTCAAAAATCATATCGTCAGATCCTGTCACGTGCATGCCTATATCTTGAAGAGCTAATGCCAGGCTATGCATAACAGAGCCACCTATAGCGATAAAATGAACCTTGGAACCTTTAGCAATCATACCATTTTTGTTTCGGTTCAAAAATAGAATAAATTCAAACAGCGGCAAACCAATTCTCCGGTTAATATTGTACATGTGAATGTGGATAAGTAAATTACATTATGCACATTGTTAGCAACCTGTTGTGGATAACACCTTTGAAATCTGTGGATAATCATACTAAAAACTGTGGACAAGGATTGCAGCGATTTCACTAGGTTTGCATTAAGTTTAATTGTCATAGAGAGACTGCGTAGTACATGGAATCAGAAAGAGGCATGGGATTGGGTACAAAGACCCGTAAGAATTTTTTAACCGACTTTAACGGGAATTTAGGAAAACTGCCACCACAAGCTGTGGATTTGGAAGAGGCTGTTTTGGGGGCCTTGATGTTGGAAAAAGACGCGCTTACTTCGGTAATAGACATCTTAAAGCCAGAAAGTTTTTATAAAGATGCCCATCAAGAAATCTATCGGTGTATCGTAATCCTTTTTAATAACTCAGAGCCTGTAGACATGCTTACGGTTTCCAATCAATTACGACAGGAAGCAAAATTGGAAATGGTGGGTGGTGCTTATTACTTGACGGAGTTAACCAGCCGGGTAAATAGTGCGGCAAACGTAGAATTTCACGCCCGGATCGTAGTGGAACAATCCATTAAAAGAGAGCTTATACGGATTTCATCGGAAATCCAACAAGACGCCTTTGAAGATACTTCCGATGCTTTTCAACTGCTGGACCGTACCGAACAGGCCCTGTTTGAAGTTTCAGAATCAAATATTCGTAAGAACTACTCGGACATGCGTTCCATAATGCGTGAAGCTCTAAACGAACTGGAGGCCCGTAAAGACCACAAGGACGGACTTACTGGTATCCCAAGCGGCTTTACCGCATTGGATCGAATTACTTCCGGCTGGCAAAAGTCTGATTTAGTAATTATTGCTGCCCGACCGGGTATGGGTAAAACTGCCTTTGTCGTAACCGCTATGCGTAACGCCGCCGTGGACTTTAATCACGCGGTGGCTATATTCTCTCTGGAGATGTCAAATATTCAATTGGTAAATCGACTGATTTCAGCGGAAGCTGAGTTGGAGAGTGAGAAAATCAAGAAGGGGACTTTGGCTGATTACGAATGGGAGCAGTTGGTGCATAAAACGGCCAAATTAAGCAACGCGCCTATATTTATTGATGATACACCCGCATTATCCATTTTAGAATTAAGAGCAAAATGCCGAAGACTAAAAGCGCAACACGACGTTAAATTAATTATCGTGGATTACTTGCAACTGATGTCAGGTGATTCATCCAGAGGAGGTGGCGGTAATCGCGAGCAAGAAATAGCGTCAATTTCAAGAGCCTTAAAAAATATTGCCAAAGAGTTGGAAGTACCTGTGCTGGCCTTGTCTCAATTAAGCAGGGCGGTGGAGACCCGTGGAGGTGACAAACGACCGCAGTTGTCGGATTTAAGAGAATCAGGTTCAATAGAACAAGATGCCGATTTAGTTATGTTCTTATATCGACCCGAGTACTATGGAATAACTGAGGATGAGGACGGTCAACCTATGCACGGTGTAGGAGAAGTAATTATTGCTAAACATCGCAACGGCTCCTTAGATACGGCCCAATTAAAATTCATTGGAAAATACACAAAATTTACGGATTTGGACTTCAATTTTGGAGCCCCAGGCAATTATGAATTGCCCAGCACCCCTGGTATGCCAGCGGAATTTTTAAGCCCCGGCACCATTACGCTTAGCAGTAAAAGTAATCCCAAAGACACTAACGCTGACGGCAGTGGCCCACCAGACCCACCGGATAACCCGGATGCTCCATTTTAATATCTATGAAAGCACTACAAGTAATTAGTACAAATCGAGTTGAACTTCGGGAGGTTTCCAAACCGGAAGTAAACGAGGGTGAGGTACTCGTGCGATTATCCGCAGCCAGTCTAAACCGACGGGATCATTGGATCCGGGAAGGAAAGTATCCCAATATCATACCTAATACTACCTTGGGTTCTGATGGTTGTGGTGAGGTGCTCGAAATTGGACAAGGAGTGCCTGATGAATGGCTGAACAAACAGGTAGTGATCAACCCAAATGTGGGTTGGGGTGACAACTCAAATGTACAGGCTGCCACCTACCAAGTATTAGGCATGCCCACCAATGGTACTTTAGCTGAATTCATTGTGGTCCCCCATCATCGACTTGCACATAAGCCTACACATCTAAGCAATGAGCAAGCATCGGCACTACCCTTAGGTGGGTTGACAGCTTTTCGGGCAGTGTTTCATCACGGAAAGCTGCAACCAAATCAGCACGTATTGATAACGGGTGCAGGGGGAGGGGTAAGCCAAATGGCATTCTTATGGGCAAAAGCGCATGGTGCCATAGTATCCGTTACTTCAGGATCGGAGAAGAAATTGAGTAAAATGCTAGAGACGGGAGCTGCTCACGCCTACAATTACCACCAGGAGGATTGGGCCAGAGAAGTTTCGGCTAGCGGAGAATCATTTGATTTGATTATTGACAGTGCCGGAGGAGCTCAGTTCAATTCCTTGATTAAACTTATCAAACCAGGAGGCCGATTAGTTTACTACGGAGCTACGGCGGGTTTGCCGTCAAAAGTA
Source organism: Cytophagales bacterium (assembly GCA_029262935.1). GTDB lineage: Bacteria > Bacteroidota > Bacteroidia > Cytophagales > Cyclobacteriaceae > JAJCYK01. Next base: position 5,349 of record JAJCYK010000571.1, read on the forward strand.
GACCTTTATAGGATGTTTTGGAATCAAATTACGCTGCAAGGCTCTACCATGGGTAACGATCAAGAATTTTTAGAAATGCTTTCATTTGTTAACCAGCATCAATTAGTGCCAATGATTGACTCTATTCGACCTTTTGACCAGGTGATTAAGGGATTGGACCGTATGAAGGCCTCTCAACAATTTGGTAAAATTGTAGTATCTCTTACATAGCCAAGGCATCAGGCCCTCAGTGCTTTTTTATTTTTTTTATTATTGAGTAACTTCACCCGAATTTGAAAATCTGAAAGACAGAATGAAAATATTGGTATGTATTACCCACGTTCCAGATACCACCTCTAGAATTGCGTTTAAAGACGGCGATACTAGGTTTGATAGTAATGGAGTACAATATATTATTGGGCCTTATGATGACTATGCGCTAGCCCGGGCTGTAGAGCTAAAAGAAACGCACGGTGGAAGTATCACTGTATTGAATGTCGGTGAACCAGAAACAGAGCCTACCTTGCGAAAAGCTCTGGCTATTGGCGCGGATGATGCTATTAGGGTAAACGCTAAACCCATAGATTCTTTTTATGTGGCGAAGCAAATTGCCGCAGTAGCTCAAGATCAAGGCTATGACCTAATTTTAATGGGTAGGGAATCGATAGATTTCAACAGTGGACAGGTACACGGTATGGTGGGAGCACTTTTAAACATGCCTTCTGTTTCACCTGTCATGCAATTAGATGTGGCTGATGGTAAGGCTACAATGGCCCGGTAAATTGAAGGTGGAAAAGAATATTTAGAAGTGTCTTTGCCTTTAGTTGCAGGTTGTCAAGAACCCATAGCGGAATGGAAGATTCCTAATATGAGAGGTATTATGTCCGCTAGGTCAAAACCCAAGCAAGTAGTAGACCCCTTGGATACAGAAGCTAAAACCCAACTGCAAAAATACGAACTGCCTCCGGCGAAGGGTGCCGTAACGATGGTTGATGCAGATAATGTGGCGGAGTTGGTTTCTCTGTTAAAAAATGAAGCAAAGGTTTTATAGGTAGAAAAGAACAGGAATTATGGCAATTTTAGTATTTGTAGAAGGTGACGAAGGTAAAATAAAAAAATCATCCAGAGAAGCTGTTAGTTATGGAGCAGCATTGGGTCAGCAATTGTCTGTCGAAGTCATCGCCCTGGCTTTAGGTAGCTTTGATGCCGCCGAATTAGGAAGTTTAGGAGCCAATGGTGCTCAAAAGATTTTACACGCCAACGACTCTCAATTGGATCAAGGTGTTATTGAGACATACGCGAAAGTGTGGTCACAAGCAATAGAACAAACCGGAGCCCAAGTTCTGGTATTAGCAAAGTCTTCGTTGGGTGATGCCGTAGCGGCACGAGTTTCTATAACTGCTAACGCTAGCATTGCCTCAAATGTGATGGAGCTGCCGGATACAAGCAATGGATTTACTGTTAAACGAAGCATTTATACTGGTAAGGCTTTCGCGCATGTTGAATTGACCGGTGATCGGAAAATATTGGCACTAAAGAAAAACGCGGTGGATCTAAAGACCGACGGTGCCCCTGCCGAAGTAACGACATTTGATGCTCAAGTACAACCCTCCGATTTTAACACTACTATAACTTCTACGGAAAAAGCTACCGGTGATGTGCTGTTGCCTGAAGCGGATATTGTGGTTTCTGGAGGAAGAGGCATGAAAGGCCCGGAGCACTGGCACCTAATTGAAGAGTTAGCAAAATCCTTAGGAGCTGCCACAGGCTGTAGCAAGCCCGTATCAGATATGGAGTGGAGGCCGCATCATGAACACGTGGGTCAGACTGGAATTAAGGTAAGTCCTACACTGTATGTGGCTGTGGGAATCTCGGGGGCCATTCAGCATCTGGCGGGAGTAAATTCTTCGAAAGTAATTGTCGTGATCAATAAAGATCCGGAGGCTCCATTTTTTAAAGCAGCGGACTACGGTATCGTAGGTGATGCCTTTGAAGTAGTACCCAAGCTTACTGAGGCAATTAATGCTGGGAACTCATGATAATTGGGTAATTTTTAATAGTTTTAAACTAGTTCAACAACTATCGTGGACAAAATCAGGCTTGAAATATTAGGATTGTCATCCAGCCAAAGTCAATCGGGGTCATTTGCCCTGGTGCTTGGTGAGGTCAACGGAAATAGACGTCTACCAATCATCATTGGGATGTTTGAAGCACAGGCCATA
>JAJCYK010000572.1 GCA_029262935.1 Cytophagales bacterium
TTTGGGCCAGGCATGAATTATCTCCCATTTCATAATAGGATCATGCCTTTCATTTAACAATTGCACAATCAAATCAATAGGTTCGATCTGATAATTGTCAAATGCTCTTTGGCACCATTCAGTAATTCCGGATTTATCTGCTGGAGAAACTAATCCCCTTTTTAGGACAAGATCTGGATACTTAGTGCGGGTAGGAACTACATGTTCGAATCTATTTTCCCCGCCTTCCTTAATAACCTCCGTATCCAATTGGACATCCAGACCGGTAACAGATTGAAAGCGAACGTCAAATTCTTTTCTGTCCTGCAGACCCGTAAAGATTACCCGGAAATGAAAGCCAACGGTTTGGTAAGCATATTGGATCTTACTCTCTGCCATGGGCTATAACGTCAGGAAGCCTCTTGAATTTCCAAACCTTCATGAACCAATTCCATAGTCTCAATAGCCACTTCATTGGCATCGGCCTTAAGATCAGTGGATTGTACTTTGGAAGGCCATGCATTGGTAAGTACCCAGGTGATAATGGGGTCATGCTCCTCATTTAGAAGTTTGATAGTCACTGGCCTTCGATAACGATCGCCAGTTTTATTTCCTTCTTGGAAGAAATAGGTTTCTTTCCATAACAAATAGTAATCGAAATCACCTTCAAACGTACCTCGTTTCATTGTGATGTTGCTAAACTTTGTCAGCCCGGGCTGCTTCAGCTTGTTATATATTTTGCTATTTCCCTCCCGGTATTCAATAACCTCGGTTTCAAAATCCAGACCGCTCACTTCGGTAAAACCCATTCTAAAACCTTCACCCCATTCCACTTGAAAATGAAACTTTGGCAGGGGATAATCGCCTTTTGCTTTTGCCATGATTTATTGTTATTTATAAAGTTCTTAATCCGTTATTTACATTCTTTAACTTCCTTGGAACAGGCAATAGCGTCCTCCAAACCTCGTTTACAGGAGGCTATTTTTTCGAACTCTTTGCACACTTTCTCCAATTCCACCCGAATGGCCTCTTTTTCTGATTCCGCAAGATCTTGTTCATCTCTTGTGTATATATACAGCTTGTCGCAGTTCAACGGAATGGACGGGCAATTATCTGGTTTAGGCTGACAGGACTTGTCTATGCCACAGTGTTCGGGGTCCTCTCCCGATTTTGGAAACAACTTTATAAGTCCATTAACATTTCCAATAACGCCACATTGTTCGCTACAGATAGCTTCCTCGATCTCATAAACACATTTGAAAATGTCTATCACCTTTTTGATCAGCTCCTGTTGTTTGGCGATTGCCTCATTGAGTTTATTTTGAATATTGGTAATACATTCGACAATAAAAGAGGTTTTCGTATTGATACTGTCGTCATTTAAGCATTCTACCTTCATGAAGAACTCGGTGATTTTCTCTTTTAGGTTATCCGTGCATTGAAAGATATCTTTAACGCCACAAACCAGATGAGTGATGGCTTCTCGAGAGCAAGTAACATTATTGCAGACTAGCTGAGACTGCTCTAGAAACAGCTCCAAATGTCCAGCAATGTTTTCAATGACTTCTTCCGTTTGTTGTAAGCAAATCCAATAGGCCCGCAGTTTGTCTTCCCATAACGAGGCATTGCTAAACTTGGCGCCGGTGCCGGCTTTCTCTTCTAAAGCGGTCTTTAATCGGTTGCTGGCTTTCTTGAGATCTTGTTCCCAATCTTCCAGGCAATTCTTCGCACCATTTGTTGGTGGAGGTGTGGTTTTTATAGCCATTTTATAAATTCTTTTATAGGTTCGATATGGTTTATTCTATTTCCCAGTCTTCGTCTTCTTCAGACTTGGGTTTTCTTTTAGGTGGAGACTTTTTATGTTCGTCGTCATCATCATCACAGTCCTCTGTGGTGTCTTTTCCGAAATTCTCCTTGACTTTTTCGCATAGATAATCGAGATCTGGTTTTAGATCCTCGCAGGCATTGGGGTCACAAAGAAATTCCAATGTTTCACGAACGGCATCCTTGCAGTTGTCAGCATCGCATTTAGCGAATTTTCCTTCCACAAGCTCTTTTTGGATTACCACCAGTTCCGCTCTTGCTTTGGTCCATTCCGTAAGTGCTTTTTGAGTATTGGTTTCCACATCGGTTTGAAAATCCGAAAAGTACTTAGCTAGGTCTATGCCCAAAACTTTGAGGCTTTCAATATCCACGAAGGTCTGAATTCCCACTACATCAACACCCTTATCAAACGTATTACAAGCTATGTTGAAGCACTCAGTGGAACAGGTTTCGATCTCTTGAATTAGCGCCTTCCATTCGTTTTTGGCTCCTTTGATTTGATCATACAAGCCATTTTTGCAACGCTTTTCCTCCTTTACACATCGATCCAAACGACAAGCTTCATTGACTACTTCATTAAGTTTTTTCTTAGTTTCACCTATGCACTTTACCGCATCCTTAAGTTTTTGTTCGAGTTCCTTTTCTTTATCACAATATTTAACTACCTGAGTGTTAAGCAACTCTACCGTTTTAGTGGATTTGCTGGCATAGCAGAGATCGAGGTTGTTGTAGGTATCCCACACTTCCCGGGATTTTTCCAGGCAACACTCTTTATAATCCTCTACACATTCCTTAAGGTCACATGCTTTTTTTAAAGCATTCTTTTCCGCCTGTTTGGCCTTGCGTTCATCTTCTAAGTTTTCAATACACTGATCGATCAATTCCTCGGTCGGTGATTTTTGGTTTTCGCCCGCCATATCTTATTTTTTTTTATAAATGTTTGTTAATTAATTACTTATGATTCTTGTAACATCTTATGGCTGAACCTTAGAATGATAAACTCTGCCGGCCTTACTACCGCCATACCGATCTCTACTATCATGCGACCTTCCAGTATATCCAACTCCGTCATAGTCTCATTTAAGCCCACCTTTACGAAATAGGCCTCTTCCGGCGTGGAGCCCATCAGTGCCCCGGCTTTCCATTGTAAGGTCAAAAAGTTGGAAATCATGGATTTTACCAAGGTCCAGGTATTGATATCATTGGGCTCAAATACAAACTGTACTGTAGCCTTCTTAACCGATTCTTCGGCCATATTGAAAAACCTGCGGACCGATACATAGCGCCATTCGTTGTCATTACCTGCCAACGTGCGGGCTCCCCATATAATGGCCGGTCCCCGTCCAGTAAAGGAGCGAATGGCATTAATGGATTTTCCAGCTACTACGTCTACATTAAGGTCTTCTTGATCCTGATCTGTGATCTTTAACACTGGTTTGATGGCAAAGTCAATGTTTACATTGGCTGGCGCTTTCCACACACCCCGAGTTTCATCTACTTGAGCATAAACGCCCACAACTGATCCTGAAGGGGGCAATACCATAGGTATTCCATTGATTCGACTTAGCGCCTGATTGTACAAGGCGTTGTTGCTCGCGGCTAGATCCGCTAAGCTAATAACTCCGCCATTCAAGTCCACCTCTACATCAGCAGGCTCACTTATATAGTCGAAACGGGTTTCCAGATTAGGATAATAAGCAGCTCCATACTTGACCTCATCCAGAGTACCGAATCCGAAATTTCGAAACTCTGTCACATCGTTTATGGCAATATCGTTGCTGGCATATACATCCATTACCGCGAATCGATCTTGCAAAAGTTTACACTGATCCAACGATTCTTTTTGTAGCGTATAGTATTCTCCGGGGTCAACCATATTGGGGCCGTCTGGGAAAACATTAAGTGTTACTTCGTCTATTTTACCCGCTTCAACCAAGCCACTGCTAAGATCTCCCAAGATAACTGGGGAGCCATCTTGGTACTCTCCTACGGATACTATGTAGCATGGTCCACCCCCATTTGCGTAGTATGCTTGTAATTGATAGTGCATCAAGTAATTGGATGGTTGTTCTATCTTGGCCTCAACCTCGGTAGGGGTAACAGTGCTATTAATGGTTACTTTGATGCCCGTTTCCGGCTGTGGCGTGCCGTAGAACAATTCATACTCAAAAAGTGAAGTGATTCGACGTGGCACCAGTCTTAGGTCATCAATCTCTTTTAACTTGGCTTTTTCGGTGTAGCCAATAAATGCCGGTATGGCTGTTTCAACCGCAACTACGGATGCTGGTAACTTTCTAATTTCCCGTATATAGACACCAGGCGTTTTAAAGTTTTCCATTACATTTTTATTTTAAATATTTGATTATAAATTATTTAATGCCTATTAAATCTTTGACCTCAGATACGAAAACATCCGTATACATGCGTCCATCATTTTCAGGCTTTATTGTTAGTTGTGCAGGGTTGGGCAAGAATGTTTTACCACCTCCATTTTCGAACTGCAAGGTTAAGCGTTGTAGGGATTTAGGGGTTTTCGTTCGCAAGTCTTTGCCAACAGCTTCCAGAAAGTTCAGCGCTTCATTTTCAGCTTTAAGGCTTTGCTTGGTTTGGGAACGGTAACGCCAATATGTACTTCTGTTTTTCAAGCGAATTTCAAAGATTGGATGTTGGTCGGCTTGGTAAAGCAACTGGCTATCATCATTCAGGATGTCCCAACCAGTACCCGCACTTTTACTGATTATGCCAACTCCTCCTAAACCATTTCCAGTATAGAGGTCATCATTTAAGTGTAAAGCATAGACTTTTGGTGTACTTCCATTCACGCTCACTTCCAGCTGATATTCTCCTGGTTGTATTTCCTTTGTTGTATTTCGAAAATCCAACAAAACGGTGCGCAATTCATTATTAAAAGAGGTAGTTTTCCTAGTGGATAAGTCGTTGGTGTCGATGGTATTGATTTCCTCTCCCAAAATATCCTTCAAAGTAAATACTGCTGAAGTTACTCCAGGTTCTGAAATTTGAAAGGAAAATTGTAAGGGCAGCAAAACACGGTCGGATTCGCTAATCCAATGGTGATCCGCCCCTAATTCCACCCAACCCACCGTGCTTTCGGAGGTTTTAAAAAGGGCCTGATTGATCTTATCATCCACAAATACCAATTCACCCATTTCATAATTAGATCCCTCCGTAAAATTTGGTAAAGAAGATGCTAGGGAAGGAAATTCCTTAATACCGGCATTATTCTTATTTGAAAAAAGATACTTTGCTGGAAATATGGTTTTAAATCGTTGATTGGTAAAATTCATGTACTGTGTATTCCTGTAACCAACAACGAACTGCCACCGAACAGGCTCTGTAATGGGCACTTTCAGATTATAAATTTCGTCTCCCACCTCATTACGTCTAACATCTACTTCGGCTCCTAAAAAGAATCCGGTATTGGTGGGTATAAAGCGTATGCGATGGTTACGAAGCATTTGCGTGGTAGGCACGGTGGGTGTAAAACTTAGATCCTTGGAGACGTTATAGTGATCAAGTTCCAATTGCTTTTGTAAAAAAGCTTGTTTATCCTCGCTAGTGAGTGCAAAAAAACTACTTTCATCGGGTTGAGAAAGATAGTAGTCGTGTAACACGATTATCTCAAAAAGGATCCTATAGTTGGTCGTACTCATAATCAACAATCGTCAACATCTGAAGTAGAAACATTTTGTATTTCCTGAATTAATGGACCTACTGCAGAAGTAGCTTCCTGAGCAATGGTCACCAAACGGATCTTATACATCACAAAAGGCATTTGTTTGCCGCCCAAAGAGCCCCATAAATGGTTGATCTGTTCAAAGGTTAAGGTGTAAAACTCTGGAGTTAGATAAACCCCGGCATCATCTGGATCCGTGGGATCATAACCTGGAGGAATTACGCTAGCGGTACTCAAGCTAAACGCTTTGCGATGTTGAAAAAACCGAATAACTTGAGACAAGCGATCTAGGGCCATAGTGTAGTTGTCGTAGTTGGCACTGAACAACAAATAAAGGTTCAAGTTTACGGGTGGCTCCATATACTCCACACTGTTGGATTTCTTTCGATAGAAAGCGCCATTTTTCATGGTACTCTCCTCTTCAACATTTACTAAACTAGCTACTACTTGATTTTGAAGTTGGGTTTGGTCGGGCGCTTCGTTAAACGCTATATTGCCAATAATTACTTGCTCTGATCCTGCCACCGCAGGAATGAACAGATTGATTTCTGATAAAATAAGATTTAGTGCCTTAGTAATCATTAAGCTTTGCTCTTTATTCAATTAATAGCTTATCCTAGAAAATTAAAAGGAAGGATATAGGAAGGAATTGAATTAGAAACAACAAGTGGTGTTCAGTTTACCCACTGATAATCTGTGCATTAGCAGTGAATAGTTGTAGTATAATTGAATTTTGAAGCTAAAAATTTAGTGCGCCTTTGACTGGAGCCAATCACCGAAATTGATTAATTCATAACCCATTGGATCCCAATGAAGATTGTGGAGTTGAGAAAGGTGTTCATCTTGTTTTAGGGCGGTGTGTTGATATTGGTAATTGTGCCTCATTAACCATTTAAGCAAATGGTAAATTTGCGGTAATCTGGGGCAGACTGTGGATTTCAGCGTACGGATCTTTTTTCGAAATGTATCAATCTTATACTCGAACCAATCATAATCTTGGAGTTCTAAGATGTTCAATAATTCTAATAGTCTAATGCGTAAACTAACACAATTGCTTTGGTCTTTCCTGCAATTGGTTTGATTTAGTGTTTTGCCTACTTGAGCATAATTCCCTAAAGAAAAATACAAACCTGCTTCTAGCACCGCCCAGTTGTGCGTGCCTGAAAGGTCATTACGTACCAATGCTTTTTGTAATATTGCTTCGGCTTTTGTGTACTCTACTTGATGTAAATAAGCATAAAATTGCAGTTGCAACGCCTTAGAACATATACTGGAATTGTTTGCCTGTAATTCCATAGCAAATTTTGCTGGGGCAAGAGCTTGCTGGTAGGCTCCTAATTGTACGTAAGTTTCAGCCAACTTTAGCAGTACTTGAGATTTTTTAACGGCACAATTTAGCACGCTATCTAAGTCCATATATTCAATAAGCTGTTGTGCAAAGTTATTAGCTGCCCTATAGTTCTGCTCTTTGATAAAGTGTTCTATTAGAGCCATTTCGTACCAGAAGTAAGCTCTTTTAGATTCTTCCGGTTGGAATCGATCACTTAGTTTTCGCAAAGCCGCACCACTTATTTGGGGGTTGCTTTCATTCCCATTTACTAGTATACCACCGGTATTGTAATTGATCTCCTTTGCTTTCAGGATTTTACCAAATAATTTAAACGCTTTGTGTATGGTGTCATTATAATATTTGTGCTTAGAAATCCCTTGGTATTTGCGGAGCATATCACAAGCAGCCAAATTCAAGTCAGGGAACTCGTAGCGTTCAGCTAGTTTAGAGGTTTTCTGAAGTAAAGAGATTCCATTGGCTTTCATTCCTCGAGCTAATAAAATTTTCCCTTGGAGGAATGTTCTTCTACACTTAATTTCATTTCCAGAGCCATCAGCACTGTTTTGATCATCGGTTGGTGCCAATAGAATAAAATTGAGCAGGTCTTCTTCTAAACTCTTTTTTAGGTGGGAAAAGGCAGAATCGTTTTTTGATTCATATAAAACCTGGCAAGCTTGGGCATTGCTGTCTACCTTACTTTCGATCAGTAGCTCGAAAAGTTTGCTGCGCTTATGGTGATGGTCTTTGTATTTCACTCGGTAAAAATCTCGAACAAATTGGACCTCACTAGGTTTTAAGCATTGTACTAAATGCTGGAGCCTTTCCACTTGGATAATTACTGGTTGAGAAATTGAGCTGTCCCCAAAAAAAATAGTATGGGTAATAGTTTATGGCCGACTTTCAAATTGGTAACCCAACCTA
>JAJCYK010000573.1 GCA_029262935.1 Cytophagales bacterium
ATGCGTTCTAATCGCTTGGTGGGGGCCACCGCCATATGAATGTAATACGGACGAGCCGTTTCAGTACGCTTATCCGTTACCTCAAATTCAGTTTTCTTGGGACTGGTATTCGTGATTAAAGCTTGATAGAAATTTCCCCGGCCATCAACAACATCAATAGGGTCATGTAGATGCTTTCGCAGCACCTTGATGCAATGCCTGGACTCTTCAGGGTCCAAATAATTAAGCCCTTGATCGATACCGGGCTGATAAAAAAGTTGCACTATCGCTCTTTGATGCTTACGTAATTCCGGTTATTGCTACCCGTGTAAACCTGTCGGGGCCTTCCTATGGGCTCGTGATTTTCTCTCATCTCCTTCCATTGAGCGATCCATCCAGGTAAGCGCCCGAGAGTGAACATCACTGTGAACATCTCTGTGGGAATGCCCATAGCCCGATAAATGATCCCGCTATAGAAGTCGACATTAGGATAGAGTTTACGAGAAACAAAATACTCATCTTTTAAAGCTGCTTCTTCCAACCCTTTGGCTATATCCAGTACAGGATCATCAACACCTAATTTTGCCAATACGTCATCTGCTGCTTTTTTAATTATCCTTGCTCGGGGGTCAAAGTTTTTATATACCCGGTGTCCAAATCCCATCAATCGGAAGGGGTCGTTTTTGTCTTTGGCTTTATCCAAATACTTCTTGGTGTCACCGCCATTGGCTTTTATGCCCTCCAACATTTCAATTACTGCTTGGTTGGCACCGCCATGCAGAGGGCCCCATAAAGCACTGATACCAGCAGATATTGAGGAGTACAGGCTTGCTTGAGAACTACCTACAATTCGTACAGTAGAAGTAGAACAGTTTTGCTCGTGATCGGCGTGAAGAATTAATAGCTTGTCCAACGCACTTGACAACACAGGATCTACATTATAACGTTCTGCAGGTGTAGCGAACATCATTTTGATAAAATTCTCACAGTAATTAAGCGTGTTGTCCGGGTAATTGACAGGATGACCAATTTCATTTTTAAAAGCCCAAGCAGCAATTGTGGGCATTTTAGCAATGATGCGTACAATGCTCAGATCTACTTCGCCTGCAGAACGGTTGGGGTCCAAAGACTTAGGGTAAAACGCAGTAAGTGCGGATACTAGAGAGGACAATACGCCCATTGGATGGGCATTACTAGGGAAGCCATCAAGAATGTTTTTGATTTCTTCATGCACTAACGTATGCATCGTAATGCCGGAAGTCCAAGTATTGTATTGTTCCTCAGAAGGCAGTTCTCCGTAAATAAGCAGGTAGGCAACTTCCAGAAATGTTGAATGCTCTGCCAACTGTTCTATAGAATATCCCCTATATCTTAAAATGCCCTGCTCCCCATCCAAAAAAGTTATAGCGCTTTTAGTCGATCCCGTATTTTTGTATCCAGGATCAATGGTAGTAACTCCAGATGTTAAACCTCTAAGTTTGCTAATATCTATAGCGCGCTCATTTTCGGTTCCAACAATGATTGGAAGTTCGTAAGTTATTCCATCTAATATTAATTGGGCGGTGTCGGACATTCTGATAAGTTAATTTATTTGTTAAGCTCTGATATAGGGAAACCCATTTTCAGCAGCACATGTAATGGGCTGTGAATTTACGTAAAAATTGTGTTCTAGTAAAGTATTGTAATTTACGAAAAGCAAAATTTTCTTTAGTTGTTCCCTAATATTAACGGTAAACCATCATCTCCACCTCCAATTACTACTACCTTGGAGTTCTGGGATTGAGCGAGTTCTTTAGTTGCATCAATCCCCTTTTCTTTTAGAATCTTGTCCGTGAGACTTGCAGAGATAATAAGATTGGCTGCTGCTTTTCCATTGGCTTCTATTCTTTGACGCTCCGCTTCTTGTTCTGCTTTAGTTATTTTGAACTCATACTCCAAGCTTTCTTGCTCCTGTTTGAGCTTCTTTTCGATAGCGTCTTGTAAAGAAGTCGGTAACGTTACTTCCCGGATCAAAATGGCATCCATAGTCAGGTGTTTTTCATAGATGGCTTCCCTTGTACGTGTCTCAATCTCATCTTGAATGGCTTCTCTCTTGCTGGAGTACAGTTCTTCAGGCAAATATTTTCCTATTACTTCACGAGTAGCAGATCGTATTTCAGGAATGATAATGCGACTCTTATAGTCCACACCGATGTTATCATGCAACAAACCTATTTGAGCATCTATAGGCTGGAACCTAAAGGAAAGTTCACATTTTATGGTAAGTCCGTTTTTTGAAAGCACCTCCATCGATTCTAGTGCTTCGTGAATCCTCACGTCATATACATGCATCGTGTTCCAGGGGGCAATCACGTGGAATCCTTGACCATAGATGGTTTCTTTATCCAAGCCACCACCAAAGCGCTCAAATAAAACACCTTTGTGTCCCGATTGAATGGTTAGGAATATACTGTTGGAGAGGGTTAATAATATGAATAGGGCTACCACACCGATTACTATAAAAGGTAAAAATTTTCTTCTGTCCATGATTGTTAATTTGGGTTTTTAATCTTTGCAATGGCGGCTATTTTGAAGCCTCGAACTTTAAATTTACAACCTTTAGAGACAATTTGCCGATTTGATCACAAGATATGTGATTTTAACATATATTTATCATCCAATTATTGATGCTATGAATTTTATTTCCTGGAATGTCAACGGCATAAGGGCCATTTTAAAGAAGGACTTTGTCCAGCAGGTCAAGCAGCTTGATCCAGACTTTCTTTGCTTGCAAGAAACTAAGGCTTCAAAAGAAGAAGTAAGAACAGCCTTGGCATTGCTCCCTCATTATCAGAGCTATATAAATGCATCGAAAACCAGAAAAGGGTATTCTGGCACCGCAATCTTAGCAAAAAAAACACCGCTTAATGTTTCTTATGATATCGATGTAAAGAAGCACGACTTGGAAGGCAGAGTGGTTACCGTGGAATACCCTGATTTTTATTTGGTAACGGTGTATGTTCCTAACAGCGGGCGTGGATTGGTACGATTGGACTATCGAAAAACTTGGGATCTCGCTTTTCGCAAGTATCTAAAGAAACTGGATGCCCACAAACCCGTGATTGTTTGTGGGGACCTCAATGTAGCTCATACGAGCATCGACCTGGCAAATCCCAAACCAAACTTTGACAAAACAGCGGGGTATACACAAGTAGAAATCGATGGGTTTACTAAATTGCTTAAAGTTGGATTTGTGGATACCTTCAGGCACTTTTACCCGGAGGAAATTGGCGCCTACAGTTATTGGAGTTACATGTTCAACGCCAGAGAGAACAATACAGGTTGGCGCATAGATTACTTTCTCTGTAGTAATCGTTTGCTGCCCATTTTGGAAAAGGCCACAATTTACCCGGAGTATCGTGGGTCTGACCATTGCCCGGTGGGAATAAATTTAAATCTATGAGAATCTTTTGTTGTTGTTTACTAGTAACATTTTGGTCCTGCCGTCCTCATGAAAAGAATCAATCACCCAATGAATCAACTCCTTCTATGAATCCTATTACCCAACGTGTATTCGGACAAACTCCTGTTGGAGATAACGTTACCCTATTTACCTTAAAAAACGACCAGGGCATGAGCGTGGGCATACTGGATTTTGGAGGTACAATCGTTTCACTAAATGTGCCAAACAGAGCGGGTAGGTTTGAAGATGTTGTGTTAGGTTTTAATACCCTAGAACCCTATTTAAACGATTCACCGTATTTCGGAGCTCTTATCGGGCGCTATGGTAATCGTATTGCTAAAGGCAGCTTTGAGCTAGATGGCTCCCAATTTAAGTTAGTCACCAACAATATTGGAAACCACCTGCATGGGGGTACCGTTGGCTTTGACAAAGTTATTTGGAAGGTAGAACCGCTAACGGTTGTTAACGGATCAGCTATAAAACTGACTTACACCAGCAAGGATGGGGAAGAGGGATATCCAGGCGAATTGACCACTACAGTGATTTATACTTTGAACAACGACAATGCATTAATAATTGATTATTTGGCAATTACTACCAAACCAACAGTAGTAAATCTTACTCAGCATAGCTATTTTAACCTCAATCCTGAAGCATCGACCATATTGGATCATCAATTAAAACTCTATGCTGATGAATATTTGCCCGTTGATGAAACATTAATTCCTCTGGGGCCGTCAGAATCTGTAAACAACACGCCTTTTGACTTTACCTCTGAAAAAGTGATTGGTTCAGAAATAGAAGATGACCATTTGCAATTATCAAGAGGTGCTGGTTATGACCATTGTTGGGTATTGCGAAATGAAAACGGCGATTTGTCCCTTGCGGCAGAATTATTCGAGCCTGTTAGCGGGAGGATGCTAAAAGTAAGCACCACGGAGCCAGGCATTCAGTTTTATTCCGGAAATTTTTTAGACGGTACGCTACCAAGCAAATCGGGAGGTCTCTACGAAAAACGCTCCGGGTTATGCCTTGAGACTCAACATTTTCCGGATAGTCCAAATCAACCTGACTATCCAAGCGTGCGCTTGAACCCGGGTCAGGAATACCGCTCCACTACTGTATTTGAGTTTGATATCCGCAAGTAAATTGGTGCAGAATCTCATAATGGCCAATTGTACCGGGATTTTCGCTAAATCTCATTAAATTGAAAACCTTTGTTTAGTTCTAACATAATTACTCACAATACATGTATCTCTTGGGTTATGACATAGGCAGTTCTTCTATTAAGGCCGCTTTGGTGGATGCACAATCTAAAAGGACCATAAAGATTGTGCAATATCCCGCCACAGAAATGGATATAATTTCATCGCAGGTGGGTTGGGCTGAACAAAAACCAGAATTATGGTGGAAAAACCTTTGCCAGGCTACTCAAAAGCTTTTGGATCAGACAAAAATAGCACCTGACGAAATCAAAGGCATTGGCATTGC
>JAJCYK010000574.1 GCA_029262935.1 Cytophagales bacterium
TTGTAGTAGAGGTAAGAAATGCCTCCTCCGCCACCAGTACCTCTTGCAAGTTGACCTCCTGGGCTTTAACGGGATGAGGGCTAATACTAAATATGGATTCTCGGGTAATGCCTTTTAATACGTGGCGCTCAGGAGTAATGATTTCTCCTTTGTTGTTTACAATAAAAAAGTTACTCCTGGGAAATTCCGTAACTAAGCCTTGGTTAATGTATAAAACATCATCCACCTGCAATTCCCGCAACTTTGGTTGCAAAAAGATGCCTCTTAAATAGTTTGTGGTTTTAAGTTGGGGAAGTTCTCTTTGATACTCATGTGTGATCACCTTAAAGCCTTGGTCGTACTTTTCTGGAGTTGGTGGTTCTATATGATGTTGAGTAATTATCAAATTAGGCTTTTCAGGAGTATATCCATCTCCCGCATAACCTCCCGTTAAAGTTAGTTTGATTCCTCCGTGGGGCCTGTCATTCATGTCTATTAATTCCAAAACGACTTCCTTGAGTGTCATAACAGAATACTCAACAGGCAAGCCAAGACCGCTAGCGGATGCCTCGAATCGTTTTAGATAGTGATCCCAGAGCAGTGGACATCGGTTTATAAATTTAAAGAAATCAAATATTCCATAACCGCGCTGTACTCCTAAGTCTCCAGCACATAAAATGGGTTGCTCCGCGGGCACGAATGACCCGTTTAACCAAATGGACTTCATACGTTACTCTTCTATGACGTGATACTTTTTTAATATAGGAATTACCTGTTCTAGAGGCAACGCTTCCACTTCCCTGCCTTTAAACCCCTGCATTGACGTTGCTGCTAATAGAGAATTTATTATCGCTTCCTCAGTTGCTTCAATAACCGCCATGAACAACGGTGAAATGGAGTTGTTTGAAAGTACAGGAGGCTGTTTGATTTGTCTATTTTGATATGAAATTCGACTTTCTTCAGCCGTAGAGAAAGCGATGACATAATCACCACTGCCATTGCTGGCAATGCCTCCCGTTCGGGCCAAACCAAATAAAGCTCTACTAGCCAATCTTTTTAGATTCCTGGTATCCAAAGGAGCGTCTGTTGCAACCACGATCATACAGGACCCATCCGCCGATTCCAGTAAATGATCTGCCAAGTAATATTTGCCCAACTCTTCTCCTACTGGAGCTCCATCGATGGAAAGCACTCCGCCAAAGTTGGTTTGAACCAATACGCCAACAGTGAAACCACCTAGAGTTTCCGGTAACAATCTGGAAGCGGTACCAATACCCCCTTTAAAACCAAAACATATCGTGCCGGTACCTGCCCCTACATTTCCCTCTTTGACTTTACCGGATGAGGCTTTCGTTAGTGCCATATTAAGGTGTTGGGCTTGTACCGCCGGGTTCCTGATATCGTTTAGCCAACCATCATTGGTTTCACCTACCACCGTGTTAACGGAACGCACGTCTTCGTTGCCAGGTTCAGACAAGGTGTATTGTACCATGGCATCCACCACTAATCCTACATTTAAGGTATTGGTAAGGGCAATAGGTGCTTCAATATTCCCCAGCTCTTCTACTTGGGTACTCCCGGTTAATTTCCCGAAACCGTTACCTACAAAGACTGCTGCAGGCACTTTGCTTTGAAAAACATTGCCCTCATGTGGCTTGATCACCGTTACTCCCGTACGCACCGACTCATTAACAATTAATGTATGGTGCCCGACCAAAACTCCAGCTACATCAGTAATGGCATTGTAAGGTCCAGTGGGTAAAACTCCAATCTTTATACCCTGGTCTGAAGCTCTAAATTGTGCCATTAAAGGAAGTAAAGTGCCTAAGTAAAAGCAGATTAAAAGCATGATCTTATTCATGGGTAATTCGGGTTGATCACTCATGTTATGAATAGTTATTAAACGGTAGAAATGGTTGGATTTTAATAAAAAATTACGGCTTTTTTAAACCAAAATTGCAATTGTTAGTCTAATTATTATAAATTTGTTATTCCAATGTTAGCAATAGCAACATATCTTATTCAATCGACGCCAGCATCCTCTGCTCGTGCCATCAATGCCGTATTGAGGAATAGGAGGCCCTAGGGGGTCTAATATTGCATGCGGGGTTACGTACCCGGCTTTTTCCAACAGTTTGTATTTTACCAATTTCCCCAGCAGGGATTACCATTTATTTATTATTGAAATAGTTATGGACGCTAAAGTATGGTTGGCTGACCAAACCCATCTAAGTTATGCGAATCCAATATGCCATTTAATGGCTGAGGCAGCTGAGCAACGCGGCACTGGAATTGCTAAACGAACTCCAGAATACATCATTCGCAAGATGGAAGAGGGAAAAGCCGTGATTGCCCTTCAAGGAGACAAACTTGCAGGGTTTTGTTATATTGAAAGTTGGGGTCATGAGCAGTATGTCGCCAATTCAGGCTTAGTAGTAGATCCCCGTTTTCGACGCACAGGCTTAGCTAAGCGCATAAAACGCAAAATTTTTGAATTGTCCCGGGAGCGATATCCAAATGCAAAAATATTTGGCATTACCACTAGCTTAGCGGTAATGAAAATCAATTCTGAATTAGGCTATAAGCCAGTAACCTTTTCAGAGTTAACTACAGATGAATCTTTCTGGACAGGCTGCCAAAGTTGCCCTAATTATGACATCCTAGAACGCACGGAACGGGACCATTGTCTCTGTACAGGCATGCTGTTCACCCAAAATCCCACTCCTTTGAACAACCAGAACAAGGCAACAAAAGGCAGTCGTTGGGAAAAGTTTAAAAACTTTTTACGAAGTAATCCTAAAAAAAAATATAGAAATGAAAAATAAAGTAGTCTTAGCATACAGTGGCGGTTTAGATACTAGTTTCTGCGTAAAATACCTGACCGAGGAAAAAGCGTTGGATGTGCACTCCATACTAGTAGATACCGGTGGTTTCTCACAGGAAGAATTAAAAGAAGTAACCGACAGAGCCTACGATCTGGGTGTTACTTCACATAAAACTGAATCCGTTACGAATGAATTTTATGACCAGTGCATTAAGTACCTGATCTTTGGTAATGTATTAAGAAACAATACGTACCCGCTTTCTGTTAGTGCTGAAAGAGTTTTCCAAGCGATGAAAGTGGCTGAGCATGCCAAAGCCCTAGGTGCTACCTATATTGCCCATGGCAGTACTGGAGCAGGCAATGATCAAGTTCGATTTGATTTAATTTTTGAAATACTCTGTCCCGAGATAGAAATTATTACGCCCGTTAGAGACAATCAGCTCAGTAGACAACAAGAAATCGATTATTTGAAAACCGCTGGTATAAACCTTCCCTGGGAAAAGGCGCAGTATAGTATTAATCAAGGGCTGTGGGGCACCAGTGTGGGAGGCAGTGAAACCTTAACTTCGAATAAGCCTTTACCAGAAACTGCTTACCCTTCCCAGCTTAGCGACATGAGTTCTTTAACTATTGATTTGCATTTCGAAAAAGGTCAACCTCGGGGGATCAATGAAAACCACTATGACAACCCTGTTCATACCATTCAGCACTTACAAGCAATAGCTAAGCCTTTCGCCATCGGTAGGGACATGCACGTAGGTGATACCATTATTGGAATCAAAGGACGGGTTGGTTTTGAGGCAGCTTCAGCATTGATTATTATAAAAGCGCACCATCTATTGGAAAAGCATAACCTTGGAAAATGGCAACAATATTGGAAAGAACAACTTGGAAACTGGTATGGCATGCTACTGCACGAAGGACAATACTTAGACCCAGTGATGCGTAACATTGAAGGCTTTCTAGAAGATACACAGAGCACTGTGTCTGGCACAGTACATGTCAAACTTAGTCCTTACAGGTATGAGCTTTTGGGTATTAGTTCCGATCATGATCTCTTGGCTTCAGGATTTGGGCATTATGGTGAAATGAACGAAGGGTGGACCGGACAAGATGTTAAAGGTTTTACTAAAATACTCGCCAATCAGAATAAGATTTATCATAGTGTAAACACCACAAAAGATGATTAAAGTAGGTATAGCAGGAGGAGCTGGATATACCGCGGGAGAGTTGCTTCGATTGTTGTTGAACCACCCCCAGGTAGAGGTAGTATCAGTAAGTAGCAATTCTCAATCAGGATTACCTGTCACAGAGGTGCACAAGGACCTATTAGGAGAAACAACCTTAGTATTTCAGTCCGGAGACTTGCCGGCAATGGATGTACTGTTTCTCTGTTTGGGGCATCACAAATCCCTGGAGTTTTTGGCAGAAACCAACTTGCCAAAAAGTACCAAAGTAATTGATCTAAGCCAGGATTTTAGAATTAGTAAAGGGGACAACTCATTTGTTTACGGGCTACCTGAGTTGTATCGGGAAGACATTCGGGATGCACATTATTTAGCCAATCCCGGCTGCTTTGCTACCGCGATACAATTGGCCCTTTTGCCTCTAGCAAAGTCAGGAAAGCTCCAGCAACCCGTGCATGTGCATGCCATTACTGGTTCGACAGGGGCGGGTGTAAAACCTTTGGGTACCACACATTTTTCGTGGCGACAGAACAACTTATCTACTTACAAAGCCTTTCAACACCAGCATCTCTGGGAGATCAATCAAAGCTTACGATTTGCAGGAAGTGACCACCCAGAAATTAATTTC
>JAJCYK010000575.1 GCA_029262935.1 Cytophagales bacterium
ATCGCCGCCACACCAGCGGTGGTTAATGCCGTAATAGACGCCCTATCACCATTTGGAGTAACTGATATTACCATGCCCTTGACACCTGAACGGGTGTGGAAGGCAATGCAAAAACAAGCAAAGGAGGCTGCCATATGATACCATCAGATTTTGAATATTGTCGTGCCGGATCCGTGGCAGAAGCCTTGGATTTACTGACTCAAAAAGGCCCGGAAGCCAAATTGATGGCCGGAGGTCATAGTTTGTTACCTGCTATGAAGCTGCGCTTTAATAGCCCTGGGGTAATTATTGATATCAGCGGAATAAAAGAGCTTAGCTATATTAAGGAAGACCAAGGCATGCTGGCTATTGGAGCCGGTACTACTCATGCGGATATTGCGAACTCTAGCTTACTAGCGGAAAAGATTCCTATGATTACCGAGGCTGCGGCCGCCATTGGAGATATCCAAGTACGCAATGTAGGTACTATCGGCGGAAGTATTGCTCATGCTGATCCAGCGGCGGATTGGCCAGCTTCACTATTAGCCGGAGAAGCGGAGATTATAATAACAAATGGCAGTGGGTCACGCAGTGTGCCAGCTGGGGATTTCTTTCAAGGTCTTTTCATGACCGCCTTAAATGAAGGAGAGTTGCTGACTGAAATTAGGCTTCCCATTCCAAGTACTGCTACGAACTCTACCTATGTAAAATTCGTGCAACCCGCTAGTCGATTTGCTCTGGTTGGTTGTGCCGCCATGGTGACCCGTACCAATGGTACTTGTGACCAGGTACGCGTGGCATTTACTGGAGTATCTGCTACCCCTTTTAGAGATGAGGCCGTCGAACAAGCACTAGAAGGTCAAACTCCCTCAGATGATTCTATTGAAGACGCGGCCCTATTGGCGGCCAATGAAGTAGAAGTAATGAGCGATCATTTTGCTTCGCAAGACTACCGTAGGCATCTGGCCAAGGTTTTTGCCAAGAGGGCCTTAAAGGCCATAGCGACCTAGTCAGATATAAATGCATTAAAAATTGGCGGACTGGTTCCGCCAATTTCTTGGGGATATTATGGGACATCTTTCATTGGAGCAAACGGATAATTTATTAACGTCTCAGGGTTATATCAGTGACTCTGCGATCACGATGTCCGTGTATTTGGCTGACCAGCTCAATAAACCGCTGTTTATTGAAGGGCCTGCTGGGGTTGGGAAAACTGAAATTGCGAAAGTACTGTCTTTGGCTCATCAGACGGATTTGATTCGTCTTCAATGCTATGAAGGATTGGATTTAAATCACAGTTTGTACGAATGGAATTATCAAAAGCAGCTGCTGTTTTTGAAAATGTCCGAAGATCAAAAACAATCCCTGGACCAAAAAGAGAAGGAAATTTTTAGTGACGATTTCCTACTGAAACGTCCTTTGTTGCAAGCCATTACGCACCCGCAGAGACCCGTATTGTTGATAGATGAAATTGATCGGGCCGATGAGGAGTTTGAAAGTTTTCTTTTGGAAATCCTGTCTGATTGGCAGATTTCTATTCCTGAATTGGGTACTATAAAAGCCCAGAATATTCCCTATGTGGTCATCACCAGCAACAGGATTCGAGAACTGTCGGATGCGCTGAGGAGACGTTGCCTCTATCTTTGGATTGACTATCCTGATTTAGAAAAGGAACTGCACATTATCAATCAAAAAGTACCTGAAATTGATCAGAAGCTGGCAAAACAAGTAGCCAAATTTATGCAAGAGGTGAGGCAGCTACGATTGGATAAAGTGCCGGGTACGGCAGAAACATTGGATTGGGCACGCGCTTTGGCTACACTCCATATTGACCACTTGGATAAGGACATGATCATGCAAACCTTGGGATTGGTGATTAAGGATTGGCAAGATACCCGGCACCTCCAAGATGCACTTTCTGAATTGCTGGAAAAGGTTGGTGTCACCTCAAAGTTGGATGGCTGATCATGACCTCCTTAAAGATTCCAGGTTCATTAAGTCGAAACATCGTGGAGTTCTGTGTATTGCTCCGCAACCATGGATTTAATATCGGACCAAAAGAGGAATCGGAAACGCTGCAGTTACTTAGTGAAATACCGTTCTCCACCCTAGAGCATTTTAAAAGAGTGCTTGGGGCGCTATTGGCTAAAAACCGAGAACAGCAATTGATCTTTGATGACATTTTTAATCGTTTTTGGCAGGAAATATTCGATTCCTTTGACTCAAAAGTTAAAACGTCCAAGACGTTAACTGAATCACCTCCAAAACAAAAGACCGCCCCGGAGTTATCTGAATTAAAATCGTGGTTGTTTCAACATGACTCTAAGAAGCAGGAAGAAGCAGCATTTTACAGCAGGGGCAAGCCGCAAAAGGGACGGCTAAAGGACTATGAGGGAGCTCAGGTTTCCGGGTTAATAAAAGTATTGCAGCGCTTTACCCGCGATTGGGCAAACCAACAAAGCCGTCGCTTTAAAAGCAGTAAGAAGCCTCGTCACAGCTTGGATTTGCGCAAGTCATTGCGGAAGAATATCTATCATGGAGAACTTGTATCTCTAGCTTACCGACAACGAAAGATCCAAAAGTTGGATCTAGTAGTACTCTGTGATGTAAGCCGATCTATGGAGCTCTTTAGTAGATTCACTGTGCAACTACTTTACGCTTTTCAAAATAATTATCGATCCATGGAAACGTTTGTATTTGGCACCCAGCTTCATCGTATCAGTAAGTCTTTACAACACCATAATTTTGAAGAAGCTTTAAAAACCTTGGGAGAGGCGGGTTTTTTTGGTGGCACCAAAATTGGATCCTCCTTGCATGAGTTTATTGAAAACTACGGCTCCCACTTACTGAACAAGAGAACGCTAGTCTTGGTCATTAGTGATGGTTGGGATACTGGTGAGCTGGACCAGCTGGAATGGTCTATGTCCTATATCCACCGTCGAGTAAAGAAAGTATTGTGGTTGAACCCACAAGCGGGTAAACCCGGGTACACCCCTCAAGTAGCTGGGATGAAAGCCGCATTACCCTATATCGATATATTTCAGGGCGTTCATAACCTGGAGAGTTTACAAGAATGGCAAAGGGGAGGTTATAAATCCCTGTAAGTATAAAGGGGAAATACTTCTCCTGTTTTAAAGTGATTCCGGCCTCTGGGAAGTTCAATAAATCCATCTGCATCTACCAAATTAGCCAAGTCTCCAGAACCATGTCCTTCCACGGGCCATGCACACAATTGCTGTTGTTGGTGCTCAATACGCACTTGAGCAAAATAGGTGAGATCAGGGTTGAATAAAACATCTTGTTGCAACAAGGCGCTGAGTTTATGAGGTCGAAAACCCATTTGTTGGTCCATCCAAGGCTTAAAATAACGATTAAAACACATAAATGAGGACACTGGATTGCCAGGAAAGGCAAAAACCAAGCACCCTGCAGGGTGAGCTCCAAACCAAAAAGGTTTACCAGGTCGTTGTTGAATCTTGTGAAAGTGTTTGGTTACCTGAAGCTGCTCCAAAGCAGTGGGGACATGATCAAATTTTCCTTTTGAGACACCTCCGCTTAATATTAGAATCTGGTACTTGGCTAGTAACCCGGCTAATTTTTGCGTAATACCCTCAAGGTTATCAATAAGATGAAAAGCATCGGGCACAATATGCCATCGGTGCAAGGCATCGGCCATGGTATGCGTATTGGAACTTCTGATTTGATGCGGGAGAGGCGTCTCATCGATACCAACCAGTTCATCTCCTGTTGAGATAATAGCCACGGTTGGGAGGCTCGTTACTTGTACAAAGCTTTTGCCAACGGTAGCGGCTACACCAATTTCAGGAGATCCTAGTAAAGTGCCTGTGGGCACAATCACCTGAGATGCCACCCGGTCTGTGCCTTGGCGGTGAATGTTTTGCCCTTTAGTGGGGTCAACTGCTATTTCTGCTTGGTTTTTATTCTTACTAAAGTGCTCATAAGGAATCACGGTGTCTGCTCCTTCCGGTAAAACAGCTCCAGTCATTACTTCCAGGCAATGATGGGCCTCCTCAATTAACATGGGGCTATCACCTGCTGCCTGTACACCTTTGATGTCATAGGATTTTACTCCTTTGATCCATCCTTCGAAGTTAATGGCGATGCCATCCATGGTTACCCTATTAAAAGGAGGGAAGTCTCGATCAGCGCAGATGTCTTCCTTAATCCTTCTACCTGCCGCCTGAGTAAGGGGGATCTGCTCGGTTTTAAACAGTAGCTGGCTTTGAAAAATAAGATTTTCCGCTTGTTCGACGGAGATCATAGGTTATAATTTGTCCCAAATAATCTCTAAATTAATGAATTAATTTCGGTTAAATGGACGGAGAGAAGAGATTTAGTCACATTGATGAACAGGGTAACCCTACTATGGTGGATGTTGGGGATAAAAGCACCACCCGACGTACTGCTACCGCGGGAGCAGTGGTTGTTCTTGACGATGAAATCGTGGCCCATATGGCTAAAAACGATATTCAAACGAAAAAGGGGCCCGTGTTTCAAACGGCGATTACCGCAGGAATTATGGCGGTGAAACGCACCAGTGAACTAATTCCCTTGTGTCATCCGTTACAAATTGAGAACTGTAAAGTTGAAATAGCACCTAGGGGCGTAGAGGTGGACATTACCTGTACAGTAAGTTTGTCCGGGAAAACAGGAGTCGAAATGGAAGCCTTAACGGGTGCCTCGATTGCAGCTCTTACCATATATGATATGTGTAAAGCGTTTTCGCACCACATTGTGATTAAGGAAATCCGATTACTGAAAAAGACAGGAGGGAAAAATGACTTTAAAAGGGAACAGTGAGCATCAAAAGCATGCTAAATTAGCAAAACCTGATTTAGGGCATTTTGGACGCAATGAGTTTGCTTTAATGGGTACACCTTGTGGCAGAATTAAAAAGCTTGCTGGTAGTATCATTTCCAGCTTGAGCGCACTCAACATAGCGTTTGTAGACGCGGATCACAAAGCTGCGGAGATTGAGGGAGAGCCTGCTCTGCATCAGGGAGCGGCTTTAGCCTTTACGGATAAGATAAGCTTCAGAAGATGCGACTACTTAGATAACCCCAACGCCTTTCATATCAAAAAACAGTTCAATACGTGTGACGCGGTGGTAGTAAATGGCAACCACTTCAAAGCAGCACACCAAGTACTTGTTATAGACCCCAAAAAACCCCTCGATCGTAAACTTGACCGTATTACGAAACCGATCTTAGTGATTCTTACCTCGGAAGTTAACGAAATACCGAGCTATCTAATAGCATTGACCCGTGGACTGCCTGTACTTGCTTGGGACGATACTGCCGCCATTCAAAAGTTTATTAAAGAATGGATTTTGTCAAGACTTCCAGCAGTAAAAGGGTTGGTGCTGGTCGGGGGGAAAAGCCAACGTATGGCACAAGACAAAGGGGCCTTGCAATACCACGGGAAGACCCAAAGACAGCACCTGTACGACCAATTTCAACATGTAGGTTTGGAGTCTTGGATCAGTTGTCGATTGGATCAAGCAGAGCAGTTGGAAGCAGCATTACCTAAGATTACAGACACCTTCCTAGGTTTAGGACCTATGGGGGCACTGCTGTCCGCATTCCGATCGGACCCCAATGCAGCTTGGTTGGCGGTAGCGTGTGACTTGCCCTACTTGCAAGAGGATACCATAAAATTCCTGCTGGATAATCGAGATCCCAGCAAGGTGGCAACCGCTTTTGAAAGCCCTTTCGATGAGTTTCCAGAACCA